>JACIZP010000268.1 GCA_014359355.1 Calditrichota bacterium
AGCGCTCTTGTACTCCATACTCCCCTCCCTATGGTACATAAAGCTTCCTGTTTCTCTTGTGCAGACTCACCAAAGATGAGAGCCCAGTTCGGGCGATAGGGTCAACCGGGCCCTGTCGAAGACACCCCTCTCGATTTCCCCAGAAACGACATCGCACCATCGACAGAAATGTGCGCCGAGCGCCCGACCGCCCCCCGGTCATCAGTTCTTCTCGGTGACCTTCCAGAGAATAGACTGAGGAGCGCCTGTGGACCCTGAGCAGCCTGGCGCCAGACCTCCCACTTAAGCCTTGGCCTACCCTTCAGATCGCGGGGAGTGGCCTCAGGAGGGCCCGGACGCGTCCTCTGAGGAACCCTTCATGAAGACTTTCCTCAGCTCCTTCTCTCAGAATTCCTCTGCCCCGTTGGCCGTTCGTGCCTTGGGCCGAATAGCTGTCTCACCCTTTCACATACGAAATCTGCTCACAGATGCGGCCATCCACGACTTTGAAGATGTCCACGCCGCGGAGCCGAAAAGTCCTCCCCGCTGCGTCGGTCCAGTGTCTTCGCCAACGGAGCAGGGAGCGAGTGCCGAGGCCGTAGACTTCCTCCACTTCCAGTCGGACGTCTTGCATTTGCCGAAAGAAACGTTCCCAGAAGGCAAGAACCGCGCCTTTTCCCCGCAAAGTGTTTCCCTCGGGTGCCGGGCCGGTGGTTTCCAGGACGCAGTCTTCGTCCAGGAGCTGTGCGATTCCCTCGAGGTCATGGCGGTTGAATGCCTCACCGAACTCGAGGGCGAGCCGTGCGGCTGCTTCCACGCGTGACATGCGCATGGCCGGGTCCTCTGCCGGGAAAGGAAGCGGCATGTCGTTGCACTTCCCGGGTCTCCTTCACCGTCAACGCACCACAGCGATCTTCCTGGTGGCAGAAAACTCGTCAGCCCTGAAGCAACAGAAGTACACCCCGCTGGGCACGGGTTCGCACCTGTGGTCTGTGCCGTCCCACGATAAGGAGTGGACCCCGGCGGCTTGGTACTGGTGGAACAGCGTCCGTACCCGTTGCCCGGCAGTGTTGTAGATTGCCAGCTCGACCTGTGCCGGGCGGGGCAGCCCATAGCGGATCAAGGTCGTCGTATGCAAAGGGTTTGGGTGAACAGGGTGCAGGAAAAACGAAGTGGGCAGGGGAGCTGTCCAGGCCGGCCCGACGGCCGTGGCCACCGGGGCGGAAAACTCGGAGGTGTTGCCATGAGGATCGGTAGCCGTGGCGGTGAGATACGGGCCCGCGAATCCCCCGGGCTTGCTCAGCACCCAATTGCCTGCCCCGTCAGCCGCAGTCGTGCCCTCGAACACAGCGCCCTGACCACCGGCATCGGAAAAGAGCTCAACCGTCGCGAAAGGTACGGAGCTGCCCGACGCCTGGGTCGGTGTGACACTGGTAATCACCGGTGCGGGGAAATTTTGATTTCCGCCGCTCATCAAGCCGATCCCTTTCCCCGCATTGCTATGGATCGAGTTGCGGGAGATGGTGTTGTAGTACGCCTCGCCGAACGAGCCGTCGATGAGAATGCCCGTCTGATTGAAGGCGATCAGGTTCTGCATGCCATCCTCAGGGCCGCCGATGAGATTCCTCTGTGACACGTTGACAATGCGCACGCCGATGGTGTTGCCGAGCGGCGAAAGCCCGGTTGCGTCTGTGCCGATATAGTTGCCCTGGATTATGTTGTTACCCCATGGGCCGATTGCCACCGCACAGGAGTTGCCGGAAATCAGGTTCCGTGCCGCCGGTTGGGCTCCGCCGATGACGTTCATGCTCGCATAGGTGCTGATGGAAACTCCTGCAGTACGATTGCCCCATGCCGCGCTCCCTGTGGCGTCTGTACCGATGAAGCTTCCCTCGATACGATTCCCGCGGGCTCTTTCGCCGATGCACTCTATGCCGCGGTCAAGCCGGGATAGCACCAACCCGCGCAGCAAGTTGTTGGCACCGAGGACGAGGATGCATGAGCTTTCCGAAAGAGAGCCGTCCAGTACGACCTTGAGCGAGGCGTTGATCGGCTGGCCGAAGGGGTTGCTGTTTGGCGAAGCGCCTGATTGGGTGTAGCCGTCAATAACGGTGCCGCTGTCGGAGAGCTGAAGGGACTGCGTCAGGTAGATTGTACAGACGCCAGTGCTATCGCAGCCCGGGTCGGTGGGCGGAATGTTGAAGCGTATGGTATCCGGCCCGGGGTGGTCATTAGCATAGGCGAGTGCGAAACGCAGCGAGCCGATGCCCGAGTCGGCAGTGGTGGTCACCAGACATGGGGAGCCGACAACAATACGGCCGCCGATCACCGTGGCGATGGGCAGAACATGGCCGTAGATGTCGGCCAGCTGGACGTTCTCCATCAGCAACGCCGTCTGTCCAGTCGCCTGTGGGGAAAAGACCACCGTGGCAAGGGCTCCTGTTCCGTCCGGTCCCTGATTCACCCCAAAGGTGGCAGCTCCGAAGGTCAGTCTCCCAGGCCTGCTACCGTTGTCGATCTGGGGGCCCAAGGGGACTACCGTCCTGCCGGTGCTGCCGGGAAAAGGACCCACGGCAGCTGAAGTGGCGTGCACCACCTCCGAGGCATAGAGGAGGTCGAACTGGAACGCCCCCAGGTTTTGGACGTTGTCGACCACCACGTTGAGTGAGCAAGGCCGTCCGGTGAGCGCTGGAAGGTTCTCTGGGGATATCTTGAGTGTGGTCTGTCCCCACAAATTGGCAACGAGTGCCACAATGCACACCGCAAGTGCCAGGAGTGCAATCAATTGGTGGGAGGAGCCTTTCATGGGTTATCCTCTCCTTCAGGTTCTCTTCGCCTTGATCGGCCAAAGAAAAGCCGAGGGCGGCGTCGCCATGGCTGGTGAACGCCGCCCTCAGATTGAAGGCAAATTCAGCGCATCAGAATCATTTTCGTCGTCAGCCTGCGCCCGGCAGCGACGAGCTTGCAGAAGTAGAGCCCAGATGGAACGGGACGGCCTGCGTCATCGCAACCGTCCCAGGTGACCGTGTGGTCCCCCGGACTCTGCTCTCCGTCCAACAGCGTGCGAATCAATTCGCCCTTGACGTCGTACACCCGCAGCGTCACCGGCAGGCTCTTGCCTTGCTCTCCAGGTAGCTCGAAGCGGATGCTCGTCGTGGGATTGAAGGGGTTGGGGTAGTTCTGTTGGAGAACCATTTCCACTGGCAAAGCTGGGCTGGAGGCCACTGTGTAAGTGATTTCAGACACCGGCACCGGGCGCCCGTGCACATCGGCAAGCTGCACGTTCTCTATGCGCAGCTCCTCGGGCCGCTCAAGCTGAATGTGTGCCAGTGTGCCCGAACCTGTGGCTCCTGAAGGAGAGCCGTAGCTGAACGCACCGACCGTCACCCGCCGGCCCCCCTGCGCCACCTGGGGCCCCAGAGGGGTGACTACATTGCCGCCACCGTCTAGGAAGTTGCCGACCCCAAAAGAGCTCAGGTGCAGAGTTTGCGAAGCAACCAGGTCAAACTGGAATCCGGCGAGGTCAGTGGCGCCCACGGCATCGACCTCCCACGAGCGGCCGGGAGCGTCGACGCACTGGCGCACTGTCAGGCGCACGGGCGGAGGCGAGTCAATTGGCTCCATACGGGCAAGCCCTCCACCAGGCAGCGGCCTGTTCCACCAGGAGGCCACCAGTTGGATGTCGATGATGTCAACGTCCCCGTCGCCCTGGCCTTCATTGTCCACGTCGTATTGCGGATCATAGTTGGGGTCGCCGACTCGGGTGTTCCAATGGGCGCACACCAGTTGGATGTCGATGATATCGATGCGATTGTCGTTATTGACGTCGGCCCAGAAGCCCCTTCTCACGGTGATTTCCCCGTCGACCTCGCTGACCGGGATGACCACGCCGTCGATATCGCTCACCTGGACATTTCTGAGGTCAAGGCTCCTGCTTCCCTCACCGACACCCGTCCATGTGATGGTAGCCAAAGTGCCGGAGCCGCTCGGTCCAGCCTGGGTGCCAAAGGTGGCGGCGCCGAAGACCACCGTACCGGCGGTGGTGTCAATGGCCGGGCCAACCGGGATGACGGTGCGCCCCGTGCTGGCCAAGAATGAGCCGAGCTGTACGGGGGAGCCACCCCGCAACTGCACAATGGCCGGGTCGTAGCCTATCTCGAACTGGAAGCTGCCGATGTTGGTGACATTGTCGATGACCACATCCACCGCACCGGTGCGGTTCAGGTAGAGCTGTTTCTTGCCTGGCTCCATCCGCACAGTGACACCAGGCTCTGCCGCTCCGCTCTGATTGACGGTCACCTGACAGGGGCTGCCGCTTGCTCCGGGTGCGGTGACCGTGATGGTGCCGCTACGAGGCGTAGGGGAGGGGTTTGCGCTGTGAGCCACCACGATGGTGCCCTTGTTCGTACCGCTGGCGCCTGAGGTGATGGTCAACCATGTGGCCCCTTCGGTCACTGTGGCCGTCCAGTTCATCGTGCCGCCGCCCGTGTTGTCCACCTCGAATCCGGTCGTCCCCGCTCTGGCCGGAACATCGCGCGACGAGGGTGTCACCGCCAAGACGGGCACCTGCTCTGCAGTAATCGTGAATGGATGATCCGTGAGGTCGTAGACGTTGTAGGAGGTCAGCCGGACCCTTACAATGCAATTCGTCGAGGGTGTGTTGGGGATGGTCCACTGATAGGAGCTGCTCTGGGGCAGCAAACCAACAACGGTTTGCCAATGGCTCCCCCCGTCGATGGAATAGTCGATGGCATAGTTGGACAGTGGCACCATTTGCGCGGTCCACGAAATGGTCTGCGTGGAACCTACTGGCCACACTTCGCCGCCGTTTGGGCTGTCCACCCGGAGAAAACCGAAGAACACTCTGTACGTCAGTGTATCTAAGTTGGAGTAGGAGGACATGAGCCCCTCCCTCACCGCGGCGACACGAAAGACGTAGGTGTGCCCCACCGCAACATTGTCCATCTGGTAGGAGATGACGTTGGGGCCGAGCAGCGCCAAGGTATCCCACGGCGCATCAAGGCCGTCCTTGTACTCCAGCTGGAACCCAGTCTCGTCGTCCGAGTTGTCCTGCCAGGTGAGGTGGATCTGTGGAACGGTCTGATAGGCCTGGAGATTTGAGGGCGCGGCCGGCGGCTGTGGGCCACCCCCGCCCATTGGCGTCACCTCGTCGATGTAGATGCCGCCTTCATAGTACACGCCGGTCATTTTCCCCCAGATGAACACAGCTACCTTCTGGATGGTGTAGTTGGTGGGAAAGGTAGGGATAGATGACCAGTCGAACTCCCGATGATTCCAGGCGGCGTTGCCGTCACCGTACACGTCGTGGGTCAGGGCCTGCGCGGTGCCACTGTAGAAGGCTCTTATGCGCGCCTGATCGTGGTCGTAGACGATGACCCAGAGATTGGCATACGCCTGGCCGAAACTGGCCATGCATTCGGCAATCTCTACGGAAAAGCCTGTAGCCTCCTGCCAGGTCGGAGAGCCGGATAGATCAGGCGACATTAGCTTCATGACCCACCAGTTTGCCCCTGGGTTGGTGACGCCATGCCCCCCTAACGTGGCCAGTCGCAGTGTACCCTGCTGGTTGCCCACAGGATCGAGCCCGGGTGGGTTGGGGTAGCTCACCGCGTCCTGCCACCCATCAAAGAACGCCGAAGAGAACGGGCCCCTCCCTTGCTCGTCATAGGCGCCCTCCAGTGTCCAACCCTGCACGGTGCCGTCATTAAAGTCAAACTTGCCATAGGCGGATGGAGCCCGCGAGTGCAGCGCCCCGATGTCCTGGATCTCGGCGCTCAATTCGGCGCCACCACTCCCAGGCACGGACGGGTTTGGCTGAATCCGGAGGAGGGACACGGTGGCGCCGGCCGCAATGCCAAAGTCGCTCAGGTCAATGGCCTGCGTGCCGACGTACTGCCGGAAGGCGGTGAGATTGTTCGTGGTTCCGTCCCGGCTCACTGCCACGCGGTAAGCCTCAGCTATGCCGTACTCGAACACCACAAAGTCAGCGCCGTCTTCGTTGACGATCACGTTGTCGGTAAAACGGACGTCGGCCATGCCGGCATCGCCGCCGGCCACGACCCAAGTGTTGAGGTTGATGTCGGTGAGCGCGGTGTTGATGCTGGTGGTGCCATGTGGGAGCAAACCTGCCCCGGGCGGGGGAGAACCTACCTCAACAGCTTCGTCTGCAAACGCTGCCCACGACTGGAACGTGTAACCGCCAAAGTCTACCTGAGCAAGGAGCAGCGCGGGGAGGAAGAGCATCGTCAGCGGGACGGTGACCCGCAATGCATGTGACCATCTCATAATGCGCTCCTCTTGTCATGGTGAGATGCTAGTGTCACACCACCCCCGCCGCACACTTTCACCGGTAATATACCCTTAGCGCGTGCAAATGTCAAGCGAAAAGTGAACAAGAGTTGGGCAGGCCATTAAGCATCCTTGAGGCCTGCCGCCGGTCGGGCTCGGTTGGTAAGCAAGAGGAGTCCCCTGGTCTCGCGAAATATCCAGACGCACATCTGACATCGGTCCCGCCGGGCAGGCCTTTGCTATGCCCCGCAACGGCATGTGCACTTAACTCTTGTGGTGCCAACGTCTCGAGCTGATTCCCGAAAGCACTCTTGGTGTTAGGAGAAACGTGCGGGCTATGGCGGCGGGTCACAGTGATTCTCGGCATAAAGGAGAAAGGGTTCGGCTGATTCTGCTGCAGCCAAAAGCCGGAGGGCAGCGGGTACGTCCGGCGAAGGGCAGACGCTACACCCCGCCCTTATGGCGCCGGCAGAGCAATAGGTGGCATCGCCCGCGCTCCCGGGAATGTCTGCTAGGGCGCAGAAAGAGATGGTGTACCCCAAGGGACCCCTGTGTCTGTTCACTGACCGGGCGAGGGACTTGCCACGGCCAGCGCTGGCCAAATGGCAAGAAGAAATCTTGCTGCGGGCGGCAGACAAGGGCCGTGCGGCCCGGCATAGGCTCGTTGCTGTGACACGGTTAGCTCTTCCCCCGATCTGAATCAAAGCGGTCTTTGCTCTTGCCCCATTCCATGGCAGGAGTGGCCGCAGGAGCCCCGTAGTTTTGGAGTGTCCCCGATGGAGAAGCCGAGTCTTTCCCTGTGCAAGGATTCAGCCAAGCATGCTGCGAATCTCCGCCACGGTCTGGGAGAGCGGTGGGCAGTCGAACCACTGGCGCCCGGTCAGTTCGTTGCAAAAGCCCTGATAGACAAAGGAGATGAGCTCGGCCAAACGCGGTGGCAGAGGCGGAGGGTCCGCGTTGACTGCCGCCTTCCAGCCAACGGGATCATGCTTTTTTGCCGCATCCACCTCTTGAAACCAGGCTGTTGTCCTGTAGAAGATGCGCGCCACTTCCTTGCTCACCGGTACGCCATCCATGGTAAAGCGGCACTCGTCAGGAGTCCCCATCACGTCCACGACCATGAGGCGGCGGCGTTCATCGAAACCGAATTCCACTTTGCCGTCCTCGTGCACCAGTCCCATGCGTTGTGCCTCGGTCGTGATCATCTCGTTCAGGCGCAGGGCGGTGGTACGCAGCTCTGCAAGCTCCTCGTCACTCAGCCCTGCTATCTGCTGGGCCTCAGCCCAGGAGAGATAGCGGTCCGTTTTTTCGAGCTTGGTGGAAACATCGAGAATGGGCGCCTCCAGGACCTGCCCCGGCTGCGGCGGGTGAGTCAGGCCGAGCTCAGCTAATGTGAGGCTGCCCTGCTGCAGTCGCTTGAAAACGCTCGACCCCGGCGGGAGAGTATTGCGAAAGATGACCTCAAGGGGGAGGAGGAAATTGCACAGATGTGGGCCGTAGGCGGAATAGTCGTACACATGGCCTTTGAGCGTTGGGCGGACCACATTGAGCAGGGCCACCTCCATGGCCTTCGCCGGCGCCGAGAGCTCAGCCAGACGGAGTGTGCGCCCGTTCTCTACCAGCCCCCGATAGTGGGTGGCCATTCCCATCGCCTCGGCCTTTTCGAAGAAATAGGCGCCGATGAGGCACAGAGCCTCGCCTTTGTGCGCGATGTGGTCCGGCATCTCCCCCCAGTCGAACACCGAATAGCGGTCGGAAAACTCAAAGATCCCCGTTCCCGGTTGGTGCCCCTGCGGGGGTGTCACGACCCTCAAGTCCTTCACGCTTCCCATGGCGCACTCCTCTTCTCAGTTCTGGCACAACGGCGGGGGCAGAACAGCACGTGCAAGACTCGCCGCCGCCTGCCCACGATGTCCGAGCTGGTGAAAGATAGCATAAAGGACCCTCTAAGTCAAGCCATAATTGTCAGGGTGGCGCAAAAAAGGCTTGCACTTGTCAGAAAAAAACCTACTTTTTCTCCAAGCATCATGGGCGCGGGGTTTTTCGCGGACCTGAACTGGCCTGTCTTTGCTGGCGAGTACGAAGGGCGGTCCTTGGAGGTCGACAAGAGGAGGACAGGGATGCTCAACTACATCTGGCTGGCGTTGGTGGTCATCGCCCTTGTGGTGGGCGCAGTAACTGGCAAGATTGAAGCGGTCACCCAGAAGGCTTTCGAGATGGCCAACACCGGGGTGGACATCGCCTTGGGTCTCATCGGCATCATGGCGTTGTGGTTAGGCATCATGAAGCTGGCGGAGGAAGCTGGGTTGGTGCGCATGCTGGCGCGTGCCATCCGCCCGATCAGCACGCGCCTTTTTCCGGATGTGCCGCCAGATCATCCCGCCATGGGGGCGATGGTGCTCAACCTTGCCGCTAACTGGCTGGGACTGAGCAATGCGGCAACGCCGCTGGGCCTCAAGGCCATGGAGCATCTGCAGACGCTCAACCCAAAGAAGGATACCGCTACCAATGCCATGATCATGTTTCTCGCCCTCAACACGGGGAGCATCTCGTTGATTCCCGCCACCATGATTGCCGTGCGGGCCAAGACCGGCGCGGCCAATCCCTGGGACATCATCGGCAGCACGGTTTTTTCCTCGACCTTTGCCTGCATCACTGCCGTCACGGTCACCAAGCTGGTGCAGAGCATGGAGGGTGGCGTCGGGCAGTTTTTCGCCAGGCTCCGGCAGCATGCCAAGGGCATCGCCCTCTTTGCGCTGGTGGTCGTGACTTTGGCCGTCATGGGCGCGTTGGGCCTGCTGAGTGCCGGGCTCGCCCTCTTGCCTCCAGGTTTTTTCAAAAACGCACTTCTTCTTCTTTCCCAATGGGCAATTCCCGTGCTCTTGTTTATCATTCCGGTGCTCGCCTTCGCGAAAAAGGTCAAGGTCTACGAAACATTCATCAGCGGTGCGAAGGAGGGCTTTGAGGTTGCCGTCAAGATTATCCCCTACCTGGTGGGCATCTTAGTGGCCATCGGCATGCTGCGCGCCTCGGGTGCGCTGGATGTCTTTGTTCGACTTCTGGCGCCGGTGACCAACCTCATCGGCATGCCTGCCGAAGTACTTCCGGCAGCCCTCATGCGACCTCTCTCCGGCAGCGGCACGTTGGGCATCATCACGGAGCTCATCAACACGCACGGCGTCGACTCTTTCATCGGCAGGTTAGCTTCGACGATCTACGGATGTAGCGAGACGACCTTCTACGTCGTGGCAGTGTACTTCGGATGTGTGCAGGTGACCAAGACGCGCTACGCGGTGCCGATTGGACTGGTGGCCGACGCGGCCGGCGTGATTGCCGCCGTGTTCATCTGCCGGGTGATGTTTCTCTAATGAGATGGGCATGGCCGAACGCCCCCATCATGGGGTGTTCCGTTTGGCCCCTCATCACCGGGTCGAGAAGGGAGGCTGAGCAGCTGCTCCGGCCCTGGGTGCCTCGAGGTGGTTTATGAGCGTGCTTCGTAACGGTTCATCTCCCCTGCCGGGAAGAGGGGCGCGCGAGATGTACGCGGTGCTCTTGAGTGGGCGGCGCACCGTGGAAGTCGGTAAGGTACCCCGGCCCCAGCTTGACGAGCCTGGCCAGGTGCTGTTGCGCATGGCCTATGCCGGCATCTGCGGCTCGGACCTCCACTACTATCGCGATGGTCGGATTGGCGACCAGAAGGTGCGTTTCCCGATGATCGTGGGTCATGAAGGCACGGCGCAGGTGGTGGAGGTAAGTGAAGGTGTGACCAAGCTCCGATCTGGACAGGACGTCGTGCTGGATCCAGCCTTGGTGTGCGGCGCCTGCGATCAGTGCCGCACCGGACGGGCGAACACCTGTCGGGCGCTCCGCTTCTTGGGAAGTCCTGGGGGCCCCGCCGGCTGCATGGCCGAGTACCTGGTGATGCCCGAGAGCTGCTGTCACCCTCTGCCGCCTCAGGTGAGCCGGCGCCAGGGCGTATTGGCTGAGCCACTTTCCATCGCGCTGCATACCCTCCGCCTGCTGGGCCCTCATTTGCCGCAGACCATGGCAATATTGGGCGCGGGCCCCATCGGCCTTTGCCTTCTGGCAGCTGCGTCGGCCAACGGAGTGAGAGGCATCTACGTCACCGACCCATTGGACTGGCGGTGCGAAGCTGCTTTGCGCCTGGGCGCCGAATGGGCGGCGAGCCCAAACACCACGGACATGCTCAGAGAAATTCTGGGTGCGATGCCTGGCGGCGTGGAAGTGGTGGTCGAATGCTGCGGCGAGCAAGCAGCTCTTGACCAGGCACTTCAACTTCTCGCACCGGGCGGCAAGCTGGCCATCGTGGGCATTCCCCGTACCAACAAGGTGAGATTGGACATTAACCTTCTCCGCCGCAAGGAGCTCACGATCCTCAATGTGCGGCGGCAAAACGCCTGCTTGGCCGAGGCGTTAACGTTGCTTGCCGGCCAACTCCACGACCTGGCCTTGGTCACTCACGAGTACCCCCTTTGCGACGCGCCCCGTGCCTTCGCTGCCGCTGCCGCCTATGAGCACGGTATCATCAAGGCGGTCGTTCGTCTCCAGTAGCGCCTACCGCACGACCACCACGGAATTGAATCCGCCGAAGGGGTCCAGCTCCTGAGACTGGGCAGAAGGATCGTGGGTCCACACGGAACCGTCGACCACGAATTTGTACCGGTAGCGCCCCTCGCGCAAGGGCATGACAAGGCTCCAGGCAGTCCGAGAGCTGTCCTCTGCTTCCATAGGGTGAGCGAGGGGGTTCCACCCGTTAAAGTCGCCGGCCACAGCTACCGATCTTGCGGGGTTCATGGTTCGGTAGGAAAAGCGCACAGCTCGAAAGTCCTTG
>JACIZP010000269.1 GCA_014359355.1 Calditrichota bacterium
CAGGGCACGCAACTCGCGTGTCGTGCCGTCGGCGCCGACGAGGTCCACGGGCACATGCCGTGCCGTCAGAAGGGGGGCGCGGGTGTACTTGCGGACCTTGGCCACAATAGGTACATCGGTACGGGGGCCCTCCGCCCGAGTCAGGACGACCACAGTCGCCGCTGCCAACCGCGAGGCGGGTTCGCGCAGAGGACCGGCAGGCAGGAGCCAGCCATTGCCAAAGCCGCGCATGGCATCGACAAGAACGACAGAGATGTCAGGGCGCAGCCGCCGGTGTTGAAAGGCGTCGTCCAGCACCAGCACTTGTGCGCCAAAGCGCTCAATGGCCAGGCGGCCAGCGCGTACGCGATCGCGGTCCACAATCACCGGGACACCCTGGAGTTTCTTGGCCAACATGAGAGGCTCATCGCCGCTGTGTTCGAGCCCGGCTAAAGTCTGGTGGCCATCGGAGACGACCACCAAGCCACGGCGGCGGCGCTTGTAGCCGCGGCTGATCACGCACACCCGCTTGCCCCTGTCGCGGAGCGTGCGGGCAATGAGCTCGACCATAGGGGTCTTGCCGGTGCCACCGACGGTGAGGTTGCCCACGGCAATGACGGCGCACGGAAGTTTCCACTGGCGCAACACTCCGGCCTCGTAGAGGAAGTTGCGCAGCCAAGTCACGAAAAGGTACAAGAGGCTAAACGGCAAGAGCAGGGCCGCCGGCCACTTAGTGGCGAACATATTCATCGGCTTGCCTCTCAAAGGCAATCATTTGCTGCTCGACCTTCTGCCGCAGTTCTTCTAACTCGGGCTCGCTCAAGTGGGCGGGCACGGCGAAGGGCTCACCGTAGAAGATGACCGAACGCGCGAACGGTCGCCAGAGCATGAACTTGTCCCAGCTCCGCGCAAAGATGGGACGGTCGCAGGAAAAGGTGACAGGGAGCAGATATGCGCCGGAACGGTGGGCCAGGCGGATTGCCCCTGGCTTGAGGTGGTGACGCGGGCCACGCGGGCCATCGGGCATGATGGCGCAGATGGCCCCTTCGCTGAGGGCCGCCAGCATCTGGTGAAAGGCCTCGCGCCCACCGCGCGTACTCGATCCCCTAATGGTGCGATAGCCCAGCCGTTCCACAGTGCGGGCGATCATCTCGCCGTCCTCGTGGAGACTGACCATCGGGATGATCCCTTGCCGCCGGTGCAGGTAGATGGGCAGAAGGATGCGGCCATGCCACACCATCACCAGCACCCCTCGACCGCTGGACAACGCGCGTTCCCAGTTCTGGCGGCCTACGGCACGGACGCGCGTCAAGTGCCCCATGGCCAGGATGAGCAACCAGCCCAACTTACAGGCCAGCACAAACTTTAGTCTCCGCCAAGGACCGCGCCCCATCTTTCATTCTTCGCTATGAGTTTCCATCAGCCGGAGTGCGAGTTCAGCAGTGCGCCGGGCGGCTCCCGGACTGCCCAGTTTTTCGGCCACCAGACGCAACTCGCGGCGCATGGCCTCGCGCCTCGTCTGGTCTTGGAGGAGCATGTTCAGCTCGGCGGCCAAAGGTTCGGGCGCAAAGTCACCCTGCACAAGTTCTCGCACCACCTGTTTGCCGGCCACGACATTCACAAGCCCAATGTACGGGATCCTAATCAGCCGTCGCATCAGCTGGTAGGACAGCCACGACACACGGTAGCCCAGCACGAAAGGCGTACCTAGGCATGCCGCCTCGAGCGTGGCCGTGCCGGAGGCGACCGCGGCAGCGTCTGCATGCTTGAGGCACGCGTGGGTATCGCCGCGCGCCGTCGCGATATGAGGGTGTGCTGCCAGCAAAGGGGCGTACACATCATCGGCGACGGTGTCGGCCTTGGCCACGACCGCTTGCAGGCCTGGCAAGGTGGGGCGAAGCTTGTCCACCGCCTGGAGCATTACCGGCAGCAAGCTGCGCACCTCCTGGATTCTGCTCCCCGGGAGCAAGGCGAGCAAGGGGCGCTGCGGGTCGAGGCCATGGCGGGCAAAAAAGGCTTGCCTGTCGTCCGTCACGCGAAGAACATCCAACAGGGGATGCCCCACGAAGGTGGTGGGGATGCCGGCACTGGCGAAAAGTGGCTCCTCAAACGGGAAAATCACCGCCGCAGCATGGACCGAGCGTGCCATCTTGGTCAGACGCCCTCTGCGCCATGCCCAAAGCTGGGGCACGATGTAGTAGAGCACCTTGAGGCCGCGTCGCTTGGCTGCCTCGGCAAAGCGCAGGTTGAATCCGGGGTAGTCGATGAGCACCACCAGGTCTGGCCTGCGCACTGTGGCCTCGTGTAAGGTGCGGGAAAAAGCGCGGCGCAGCGCCGGCAAGTGCCTGAGTACCTCAGTGAAGCCCATGTAGGCCATCTGGCTGGCGTGGTAGAGGAGTTCTACCCCTGCCCGTTGCATGCGGTCGCCGCCGATGCCAAACAGCTCCAGCTCTGGGTCTAACTGGCGCAAGGCGAGTGCGAGGCTGCTGCCATGCAGGTCGCCAGAGGCCTCCCCGGCGATGATCATGCAACGTCTGCGCACAGGCCTTGTCGGAGTTGTTCCGCCTTTGGTGTGGCCGCTCAACTGGCCGGCATCCCCTGTTTGACGATGGAGACGATGTCGCTGGCCACAGCCAGCGCCCGGCGTGCGTCTTCGCCCGTCACCGGCGGTGGCGTGCCGGTTACCACCGCATGGACAAATGCCTGCAGTTCCGCCTGCAAGGCGTCCGTCTCCGGTGGGGTGAGTTTGGTGTAGAGTACCTTGCGGCGCCGCGCGCCCTTGTCCACTTGTCCCAGAATTGCCGAGAAGCTCTCTGCCGGCTCCGGCGCCTCCAAGTCCACCATTTGGAACACTTCGGTGATGTGCAGCAGAAAGTCGATGGAGATGTAGGTGTCGCGCTGGAACAGCCGCATCTTGCGCATCTTCCGCTGCGAGATGCGGCTGGCGGTCACGTTTGCCACGCAGCCGTTGGCGAACTGGATGCGAGCGTTGGCGATGTCCGGCTCGTGCGAAACCACGGCCACGCCGTTGGCGGCAATGTGCGTTACCTCGCTGCGCACCAGGCTGAGAATGATGTCAATGTCGTGGATCATGAGGTCGAGGACTACTGCCACGTCGGTGCCGCGCGGGTCAAAAGGGGCCAGGCGATGGGATTCGATGAAAAGCGGCGCTAACTCGATCCCCTCCAGGGCGCGGATGGCCGGGTTGAAACGCTCGATATGACCCACCTGCAGGGTGAGGTTGTGCTGCTTGGCCAGAGCTATGATCTCCTCCGCCTCGGGCACCGAGCTAGCGATGGGTTTTTCCACGAAGACGTGCACCCCTTTCGCCAAGACACGACGGCAAACGTCCAGGTGCGCCACTGTGGGCACCGCTACGGTTACCGCGTCGACTTCTCCCAGCAGGTCATCCATGCTGTCGTAGGGCTTCACTCCTAAGGTCAGGGATGCTTGATGGCGAGCGGCCTCACTGGCATCGTACACGCCCACTAAGGCCACGGACGGCATGCGCGTCAATGCCTGGCAATGGTAGGTCCCAAGCTTGCCTACGCCAATGACGCCAATGCGTAGCTTCTCCATTGATTGCCCTCCACGAGCCATGAAAGGCTCAGAACGCTCCCTTTACGCCGAAGCCCGGTCCATCCGGCAGGATCAGCCAGCCGTCCCTGACCCTCACGCCCTGGAACGGGTCGTTGGCGATGAGCAAGTTGCCGTCCAAGTCTGGATAGTCCACCAGCGGTGAGAGATGGGCTGCGGCGGTGATGGACAGCGAGCTGGAAATCATGCATCCCAACATAATCTTCATGCGCAGAGAACGCGCCATCCAGATCATGCGCAGCGCTTCCTGCAGGCCACCCGCCTTGTCCACCTTGATGTTGATGCCGTCGAACGCCTGCGCCAACATAGGAATGTCGTGCGCGCTCTTCACGCTCTCGTCGGCGATGATGGGCAGCGGCGAGCGTTCGCGCACCCAGGCGGTCTCTTCGAGCATGGCGCTGGGCATGGGTTGCTCGACGATTTCCACCCCGTTCTTGGCCAGCCATTCGATCTTCTTGATCGCAACCTCTTTGTCCTTCCAGCCTTCGTTGGCGTCCACCCGCAGTGGCTTGTCGGTCACGCTGCGAATGGCTGCCAGGATCTCCTCGTCGTTGGGCCCGCCCATCTTCACTTTGAGCAGCGGGTAGGGCTCTGCCTCGCGTACTTTTTGTTTGATCACTTCCGGCGTATCGATGCCGATGGAGAAAGTGGTGCGCGGCGCTTTCTTCGGGTCGAGGCCGAGGAACCGATAGAAGGGGAGCCCGAGCTTCTTAGCGATCCACTCCATCAGCGCCATGTCCAAGGCTGCCTTGGCTGCGGTCTGGCCCTCGCAGACCTTCTGGATGGCCTCGCCCACGTCCACGAAAGTCCAGGGATCGCAGTTTTCCAGGATGGGGCGCGCTAACTCGATAGTTTGGATGGTGGACTCGAGCGTCTCGTTGTAGCGCACGTTGTGTGCTGCCTCGCCGAGGCCAAAGACGCCATCCTTCTCAAGCTTGACGAAGACGTTGTCCTTGTAGGTGCTGGTGCTGCGGCTCAATGTCCAAGCGTGCTTCAGTTGGAGGCGGATGGTCTTGTAGGTCAGGGTGAAGGAGCCTGACGATGAGCTGCATCCCGTGGGTCCGAGGGCGCTCATTCCAGCACCGATGGCCCCAGCGGCCAAGACGGCTTTGCCACTTTTCTCAAAGAATTCCTTGCGCGACATGAGCATGCTTTCTCCTCCTCAGTGACGACCTCGGAGCCGGGCTCCGCAAATTGCCTTTCTAAAGATAGGGAATTTTTTCCAAAAGGCAAGGAAAATCTCTCCAGCTCAGCGCGCGTGCGTGTTGGCCGCGACACCATGCGGGGTGGCTATTACCCTCAGAGCTGGATGGGGAGTGGACGGAGAATACCCCGATTGAGAAGGAGGAGAATGCCCAAAGTGTAAAGCAGGGTCGTCACCACTACGGTGAGCCATTTGCGCCCGGAAAAGTAGGAGCCGAACAGCTCCTTGGCGCCAACGTGGAGCAACACAAAGCCAGCCAGATTGGAGAGCCAGTAGAAACCCACAAAGAGCACCGAGAAACTGGCAGGAATGAGCCGTTGCACCATGCTGGCGAGCACCCACGCCAAGGGGATGTTGAGGGCCGCGTCGTTCCACCAGGAAAGAGGCGACAGCAGGTAGCCGAGGCCCACCAACAGCCCGCCGCGTAGTCGCGCAGGCGACAGGTGCGAAGTGATCCAAGCCCATGCATTCTTCAGCGTGGCCGTCATATGTAGGCAAAGGAGGACGCGCGGGACCGCGCTCTCCTGTGTTCCATCTCTCGGGGCCATTTTCCCATGCGCGCAGGAGATTGGAGCGAGCTCAGGAGCTCACAAACTCCGGTTGCCGCTCGATGTCTGGGCTTGGCACGACGCATTCAGAAACTGGCGATGCAGGCTTGGTCGCAAGCTCACCAGGCGCCACGATACCGCCGGAAACGATCAACTTCAGGGCCCGCTCCACGGAGATCCTCAGGCGGATGACTTGGTCCGCAGGGAACGCCACCAACCAACCCGTGGTCGGTACTGGTACGCTGGGAATGAACACGTTGTAGAGATGGAGCAAGCGTCCCTGCTCACGCCGCGTGGTCTCGCTGGTGATGAAGCCGTAGGCAAAGACCCCCTTGCGGGGATACTCTACCATCACGACCTCCTTGAAGAGGAGTTTGTTCGGATGGGACACGGCCTGCGTGATCTCCTTCGCCGCCGTGTAGATGCTGCTCACCACCGGGATCCCTTGAAAAATGCGCTCGAGCCAGGAAATAATGCGCCGGCCCGCGAGGTTGGCCGTGAGCAGACCAACGAAAAGCACGACCAGCCCGGTGACCAATACCCCGAACCCGGGGATGTCGCGGCCGAACAGCCGCTCCGGTAGAGGACCCACCAGCCCATCGATGGCGCCGAAGAGGAATTTGAGCGCCAGCACGGTAGCAACCAGGGGGACCGTCACCAGAAGCCCCGCCACGAACCTATCGCCCACTTTTTTCAAAAGCTCTCGCACGTCCACACCTCACCATGGTTCTACCTTCTGCGACTTGATGGGCCTGCAGAAGCAGGCCGTCATTGTTGAAGCTTTGCAATTCTCGTGCCGCAAGTTCCGATGGCTGTTCGACGAGCCTCAAAGTCAACCGTATGCTGAACGCAGCCACGGCGAATGTGTGCTGTTGCCCCAAAGACTCTTCCGGTAAGGTAAGCTCCCCATTCGCGAACGGACGAGCATGACCGCCAACCCATTGCGCGGCCGGTTCACTTGGGGGCCAGCAGTCCGCATTTGCCAGCAGGGGCCTGTGGGAGCGGGGGGCAGAAGCCCCCGAGCGGCGCGAGTCGGGCGACCATTACGAAAAGCGCTCCGCATTCTCACGGGCAGCCCACGAAGAACGCGTGGCAGCGCCGCCAG
>JACIZP010000270.1 GCA_014359355.1 Calditrichota bacterium
TCTCCCTCCATGACTCCGTCCATGTCCATGTCCCAGGGCCTGCTGACCTGTTCGGCTGTCCACTCGAACTCTTGCGGTGGAGGCGCGCCGCATCCCTTCCAGGCAAATTCCAGCGCCGCCTTGACCTTGGGCCAGAGCTCGCGCAAGAAGCCATTGTCGCCGCTCAGCTTCCACTCCCGGTAGGCCTTAATGATGGTGCCCATCTGGCCATCGGCGCATGCTTTGAATTGCCACCAGTGCTCGCCCAGCGGTATCAGGGTGCGGAAGGTCATGTAGCCGTTGGGCAGCGTGTTGTGCAGAAAATCGGTGCGGCGCATGGAACGTTCCAGGCTTGGAAAGAGGTAGGCCAGTGCCTGCTCATAGTTCCACACATGCGTGCAGTTCATCGGACAGCAACCCGAGGCGTCGCCACATCCTTCGAAGGCGAAGAACGAGCCGTCATCTAACCACAGGCAGGTGTTAGTGCGAATGATGGAGGCCTGGCTCGAGATCGCGTCGATCACGTATCCCGGCAGCGTGCTGTTGAAGAGCGTGTCGTGGAAAAGCCGCGTCGCTGGCTCCAGCTTGTCTAGGCGACTGTGCACGTGGCAGGCCACTTCCCAGGCGCTGGCAAAACGTGTTGCGTAGTAGTTCCGCATTCTCCTTTGGCGAACGGCAGGCTCGGAGTTCCAATAGTTCTCGCGGTTCGGAAAGTACCAGGCGAGAATGAAAGGGAAAGTGAGCGATTGACCTGGTTCCAGCTCGGCGTGCAGGACGAGCGAACCGACATCGCTTCGTCCCTCTGGTGAGGGGTCGCTCTCCGTGATTTCCTGCACGCGGCCGTCTTCGGCAAAATCGTCCCAGAAGACATGTGCCTGGTCCCACCAGCCCCCACGGTACCAATGAGTTTGCACATCAAGGTCACGCCATGTGGTGGCCAAGGCCATGTTGCCAAAGCAGAGGTCGTCAGCATCCATCCCAGGCTTGGACATGAAGAGGCCGCGCAGGCCTTCCGCTTCCATGTACTGGTTGAGATTGCCCCCTAGGACCTTCCCACTCAGGTCGCGGCCGTCGGTGCCCACAGGGTTAAAGAGACTGGCGGCAAGGGATACTTGCACTCGCTGCTGTGTCGAGTTGACCACCTTCCAGGTTAGAATGGCCACAGGCAATCCGCTCTCATCCGGTTCATGGGGGATGAAAGGATTCCAGGCCTCCAGAGACACCTGGACGGGAAGCTCGGCGTCGGTGAACTCGACCCAGGCGAAGGGGTACTCGCCGCGGAAGAAGGCCTCGTCAAGGCGGGCTACTCCGGCGAGCTGATTCTGGGGGAGGCCAAAGGCGCCAGTGTACGGGGGCAGGAGGCGCCGCTCAAGGATCTTTGCCACGGGCTCACCCCGTTCCTGCTTTGCGTAGATGGCAAAGAACGTGAACGGAAGGGCAAACCCCTTCCCGGGTCGGTTGAAAATCTCCCAGTCACGGAGCTCGCCTCGGCCACCCAGCGACACGGTGCCCGTGCCTATCCCGCCCAAAGGGAAGGCGACCTGCGCTAAGGCCGGTCCCTTGAAGGTGCGGACAGCAGGCCCGCAGTACAGCTCGTCATGGGCGTAGGGGATCCCTCTCGTTCGTGAGAACGACGTTGTGACGCCCAAGAACACGGTGCACAGCAAAATGAATCTGCACATGGTCTCCTCCGCATGCTCTTGTCACTGCCCTCTGCCCTCGACGAAGGAAACTTGCCTGTGGTTCACGTTGCGGGCCATGGGCACCTTCTTTGCTTCGGTGCAGGAAAGCCTCGGCGTAGCGGGATGTGTCTTTCCGCTGCGCGGCAATTGGTGGGTTGTTCGCAAAATGAGGTGCGGGCGTAAGGATCGCTGCCGGCTACCGGAGAACTGGAAAAGGGGAAGGGTCACCGCTGCAAATCGCGACAAGGAGGGTCCCTGAATGCGCACGAAGCGCCACGGGCGGGAGGCCACCGTTTGGGGCCAAGCAAGGGAAAATGCACAGCGCACCGCCACGGCTGTTCAGTGGTCATCTCCAAGGCACAGGTCTGCCATTTCCCTCACCGGGTGAGGGGTGCTTGTTGAGTCACCCAGGCGTGGTGACGTTCCTGGGCAGCCTCGTCTATTCGGAGAAGGTGCTCTTCTGGGCGCCTGCCGTCGGCGAAGGTGCGAGCCGCGGCAGGCGCCCTTTATCCTACTGCTTCTTTTTGCCGAAAAGTGAAGACAGAATGTTCCCCACCACCTGGGCACCACTCTGGGAGCCCGCGCTGCCCGTGAGTCCCTGCAAAAGGAAACCAGCTGCGTCGTCGAGGATGCTGCCGTCGCCCTCTCGATCCAGCAGAGCGGTCACGACGGACGAGCCACCTTTCTCGGTCGTCCGCTTCTGCGTCAAGGCGGCCAGGACGAAGGGAGTGACCATGGGGATAAGCTTACTGGCCACGCCAGGGTCGAGCTTGAACTGCTTGGCTATGGCCTGCGTTGCCTGCACTCCGGCCGGTCCCAACAGCCCTCCAAGCTGGGGGTCGGCGTTCGGGTCCGTGGCTTTCTTCGCAACCAGGCCGGGGATGTCCTGCAGGAAACTCGCGCTGCCGTACTTGCTAAGGATATGGTCGACTCGTGCTTCTCCGCCACGCTCGTCCTTCT
>JACIZP010000271.1 GCA_014359355.1 Calditrichota bacterium
GTAGAGAGCACGCAGCTGAAAACTCACCGGCACCAGCGGGGAAGGCGGCGCCGAGGAGTCTCCAGGGAGATGGATCAGGCGCAGCGTTGAATCGCCCGGCGGCAGGTAAAAAAGCTCCTGTGGCGCACCATGCGGGTGAACAAAAACCTTACCGCGCACATCCTGAGCGGCGAAGTAAAGAAAGAGCGTGTCGCCTTCCCCTGGACGAGGCAACTCCGCGAAGAAGTGATGTTCTCTCTCCGTCGGCAGCATGTCCACGAGCTGGTCGGCGCCGTCCGCTTGGCGGCGCCAGAGCACAGCCACACCCTCGGAGAGGATAGGAGGCTCGCCGGCCACCGCCAGGCGCACCTCCACCCTGTCGCCAGCCCCAAAAGCAACCTGCGGGCGTGGCGTGAACGCGGGTCCATGGTAGAGAAGGGCCTTCCAGGCGTCGACCAAACCCCAGCCATAGTCGTTGTCCGGGGCCTGGGCACGATCGGCCGTCTCCCTGAGCGCCTCCAAGACTTGCATGGGCGTCAGGTAGGGATGAGCGTCCAGCATGAGGGCCACCACCCCCGAAACCAGCGGACAGGAGAAAGAGGTGCCGCTGCCTATGCGAAAATCCGTGGCGTGCACTGGGCCGGCCATGTACACCCCTACCCCCATGGCCACCACGTCCGGCTTGGTGCGCCCGTCCGCAGTGGGGCCTCGCGAACTGAACGATGCCAAGACCCCGCTGCTGTTCACGGCCCCCACCGCGATGACGCTATCCCCATCGGCCGGCGCGATAATGTACCGCCAGGCGCTGTTACCCTCATTGCCCGCGCTGTTGACGACTACCACCCCCCTGCTTACGGCAATGTCGGCGGCGCGAGTGGTCACGGCCGTGTTCCCATCCATGTCCTGGTACGTGTACCAGTCAAGATAACCCAGTGAGCTGGAGACCACATCTGCCCCCATGGCCTCCAGCCACTCGATGCCTGCCACCCAAAAATCCTCCTCGATGGCCGTCTCGCTGGGCACATACTCCGTCTTGGCGAGGAGGTACTCGGCGCCGAACGCCGGTCCGATGAGCCGTCCAGGACTGAAACCACCTATGACCGACAGTGTCTCCGTGCCGTGCAGATCCTGGCTGGTGGCGTCCTGCCCTTCCTCGTTCTGGGTCACGCTATCGCTGTTGATGAAATCGAACTCCGCCACCACGCGCAGCCGCTGAAAGGCCTCGTTGAGCTGGTAGCGAAAACCGGTGTCCAACATGCCGACGCGCACCCCGCTGCCATCGATGCCCAGGTCATGCACCTCGGGCACGCGCATCAACCGGTTCTGCTCGTAGGAAGGGCCGTAGTCCAGGGTGTGGTCCAGGCCTTTGACCAGTGGCCCCGTTTCCGCTGGTGGCGCTGGCTCCGGCTCTGGCAATCGCATGGCTACCGGCTGCACTGCTCTCACGAAGGGCAGGCCGCGCACCGTCGCCAGCTGTGGGGAGTCCAACGTGGCACTCACGGCGTTCAGCCACCGCGAACTCACCACCGGCGCCACAGCCAGCTCCCGGAGCCTCCGCACATAGGGCTCATAGACCGGCAGGTCCCTCTCATCG
The DNA here is from genome assembly GCA_014359355.1 of Calditrichota bacterium. Taxonomy (NCBI): domain Bacteria; kingdom Pseudomonadati; phylum Calditrichota; species Calditrichota bacterium. The sequence goes on from JACIZP010000271.1 coordinate 1,574, forward strand.
ACAAGCGCCTGTGCAGGTAACACTTTGGCCCGCCGCTGCAGTGCCCGCGGCGAAAGATGCTGATTTGCCACGCCTGATTTCAACAAAGCCTCGCGCTGCGAGACCGGACCCTTGTCGACGAAGAAGATCCAATAGCGCTGGCGCTCCTCGCCTCCGGGCATGGCCCTGCCCATGGAGCCGGAAAGCGACAAAAGACCTGCGACAATCAGGGCAAGGCGCCGAAGCCTCATCTATCGCTGCTCCATGTGGATTTCCTGAATGAACAGCGGCATCTTGGGCACCGCCAGCTGGGGGTTGACTTGCACCGTCTCCAAGGCGTTGATTTTGTCCAACACTTCCATCCCCTCGATCACCTTACCAAATACGGTGTACTGGCCGTCAAGGAAGGCGGTGCGCTGCCGTGAAAGGCAGATGAAAAACTGGCTTCCGGCGCTATTCGGATCTGGAGTGCGCGCCATGGAGAGAATGCCCTTATCGTGCGGCACGTCGTTGAACTCGGCAGGCAAGGTGTAGCCTGGGTTGCCGGTGCCATCATTCTGGGGATCCGCGTCCCGAGAAAGGATGTCGCCGCCCTGTACCACAAAGTCCTTGATCAGCCGATGGAACTTGGTGCAGTTGTAGAACCCGGCATTCACCAGACGCTTGAAGGCCGCACAGTGCAAAGGAGCCTTGTCCGGGAAGAACTCGATGACCATCGTCCCCAAATTGGTGGTCATCACTGCCACTTCGTTGGCATTCACCGGTTCAAGGGGCATTGCCTTCACCTTCTCTTTGAGCGCCTCAATCTGTTCTGCTGCCAGGGTCGGGCACTCTTTGGCCTTCTTGGACGTGCAGGATGCCAATGCCAGCACAGCAATGAGCGCGATCAGCATGAGTCGGGGGTACATAGCGGGTCCTCCTCGGGGAAAGTTCTCTCGTCGCGTGCCACCTTCTGCCTGTCTGACGCCTGTCAAGTTACCAAAATGCTCGGTCAAAATCAAGCCCAAACACGAAGCCGACGCCTCATCGCACACTTTTCGGTTGCAAATGTAAGCAGAGTTTTCTATCTTGCCCTGACCTCATGGAAGCGAATGGCTGGCACACGCGTCTGCAACTCAGGAAAGGACGACTTTGATGAGAACCTGTAAGTGGCTGATCTTCGCGCTATTCGTTCTGGCACTCGCCTCCGCCGCTGCACAAGTGCCCCCTGCGGAGCTTGTCATTCTGCACACCAACGACATGCACGCCCAATTCCAGCCCTCCTCGCCGGAGCAGGGCCGCACCAAGGTAGGCGGCATGGTGGCGTTGGAGTACTTTGTGCAGAAAGCGCGGAGTGAAGGGAAACCGACTCTCCTCCTGGATGCTGGCGACTATATGACCGGCACTCCTCTGGCCAGCATGGAGGCCCACGGTGCCCGCGGGGGTGGATTCGTGGAGATGATGAACATTGTCGGCTACAACGCGGCAGCCTTAGGCAACCACGAGTTCGACAATGGGCAAGATAATCTCAAGAAGCTCATCGCCCTTGCTGACTTTGATGTGCTGTGCGCCAACCTTTGGCGCGGCGATTCGCTCTTCGCCCCTCTTCCCTACAAGGTCTACCAGGTGGGCCCTCTGCGCGTCGGCGTCATCGGCCTCATTCTGGAAAAGCTCTTCGACGAGGTGGCACGACGGCAGGTGGAAGGCCTGCGCGTGGAGCCGGTCGTGCAGGCAGCGCAGCGGGCCATCGACGAGCTGGACCCAATAACCGACCTCATCATCCTCCTCACTCACCAGGGCGATTATGAAGATCGTGCTCTGGCGAGCGCCATTCGTGGCGCGGATGTCATCATCGGCGGCCACAGCCACACCCGCATCCCCAATCCCCAGAAGGTCAACGGCGTCATCGTGGCACAGACGGGCTCGAACCTGCAGAGTTTGGGTCGCCTCGACCTGCAGGTTGCCGCAGACTCGGTGGTGAGCTTCCGCGGGACACTGATCCCCCTGCTGGTCGACAGCGTGCACACGCCCAATCCCCGCATGGTGGAACTGGTCGACGGCTATCAGAAGCGCATCGAGGAGGATTACGGGCAGGTCATAGGCCGTCTTCTCACCGATTGGCGCGGGTCCCGCTACGGCGAAAGCAATGTGGGGAACTTTGTGGCCGACGTGATGCGCAAGACAGTGGACGCCGACTTTGCCACCATCAACAGCGGCGGCATTCGCAAGAACATCAAAGCGGGCCCGCTGCGCAAGCTGGACATCGTGGAGCTTCTCCCCTTTGCCAATACGCTGGTGACTTTCGAGTGCACCGGCAAGGAGCTTCTCACCTTCTTGGAGTTCAATGCCAGGAATGTCGCCTTGCAGCGGGGCGGCCTCATGCAGGTATCGGGCCTCACCTGCACCTACCAGGTGGTCGACAGTCTGGTACGCGTGGTGAACGCCTCGGTGCGCGGCAAGCCCATCAACCCCCGGGCCACCTACCGCGGCGTCACTGTGGATTTCGTCATCTACGGTCAAGCAGAAAGGTACATGGGCTTTGAGCCGAAAAACCCGCAGAACACCGGCCTCATGCTGTCAGAGGTCGTCATCGACTACATCAAGAAACACCCACGCGTCTCCTCGAAAGTCGAAGGGCGCTTCAAGAGAGCGCGTTAGGATGTTTGGTGTTCGTGAGCAGCACATGGGAGCATCCACGAAGCAGAGGCGGAAAGGAGAGAGTGAACAGTGACAGAGCAGACACATCACGACGCACCTCGCCATTCCTGGGCATTCCGGCGGCGGCGCTTTGCCAACTGGTTCCCTTTGGGGTTGACCTATGCCACGTTCTACATGGGCCGCTACAACCTCTACAATGCCAATCCGGAGCTGTGCAAGCAGTTTAATTGGAGCAATGAGCAGATCGGGTGGATCATCACGGCCGGCTTCTGGACCTATGCCCTCAGCCTCATCTTCAATGGCCCTCTGACCGACAAAATCGGTGGCAAGAAGGCGATGCTCATCGGCGCTGCGGGCACCCTGACTATGAACCTGGCCATCGGCCTCATGTTGGGTCTATCCGGCTGGCCTTTCAAAGTGCTCATTGCCATGGCCATGCTCTTTGCCGTCAACAGCTACTTTCAGAGTTTTGGTGCGATCTCCATCGTCAAGGTGAACGCGCACTGGTTCCATGTACGCGAGCGCGGGGTGTTTGGCGCCATTTTCGGGGCGATGATTCAGGGCGGCTACTACCTGGCCTACGGCGTGGGTGGGTTCATCCTGGTGCACCTGCCACTGCAATACGTGTTTCTCATCCCATCGGCGGCAATCGCCTTTATGGCGCTTATTGACCTCTTTGCCCTCAAGGACACGCCCCAGGAGGCCGGTTTCCCGGAGCTGGAAACACATGACGCTTCTTTTGGCGACGACGCGCCGGTGGACTGGGGCTTCATTGTGAAGAAGATTTTCACCAACCCCATCCTCATCACCATCGCGCTGGCCGAGTTTTGCACCGGCTTTGTGCGCTCCGGTGTGCTCGCCTGGTGGACAAAATATCTGGACAACGTGTTCCAGATAGGCAAAGACACAGCGGTCTTTAGATTCGTCTCCACGGGCATCCCGTTGGCAGGCATTGCCGGCGGCTTTGTCAGTGGCTTCCTCTCCGACAAGGTCTTCGGTTCGCGCCGCCCCCCGGTGGCCTTCCTCTTCTACTGCGGGCAGGTGGTGTTCCTATTTGTGCTGGCACAGGCGGGTAGCCCCTGGGCAGCGGCAGCTCTGATTGTGACGGTCAACTTTTTCATCAACGGTGTGCATGGGATTTTGTCGGGGACCTCTTCCATGGACTTTGGCGGGCGAAAAGGCGCAGCCAGCGCCACCGGCATGCTGGACGGCTGCCAGTACCTGGCCGCCGGCTTTGTGGGGTTCGCCATGGGGCGCCTGCTGGACACCTTGGGCTGGGGTGCCTGGGCCTACAGCATCATGGGCTTTGCGGTGATCGGTGCTTTCCTCATGACGCGCCTCTGGCGGGCAGTTCCGTCATCGGCCATCAAAGGGTAAGAGCAGCTTCAAGGAGGCTGAACATGAGCCAGCAGCACAGCGGAAAATCGACCTTCGACGTCATCGTCCTCATCGCCAGGCCGGCTGCCGGCAAGTCGGAGGTCATCGACTTCCTCAAGAAGGTTGACGTCAATGAGCGCATCCATCGCTTCCACATCGGCCAGTTCGAGGAGATCGACGACTTTCCCTACGTCTGGGAGACCTTTGAGATCGACGACATCCTGAGCCGCCACGGGCGCAAGCGGCTGTGGACCGACGAGCGCTACTACTTCACCGACGAGTGGGTGTGGAACCTGTTCATCGAGCGCATCAACTTGGCCTATGCCAAGAAGTTGGCCAAAGACCCTGCCTACCACGACCACACCACGGCCATCGTCGAGTTTGCCCGTGGGGGCGAGAATGGCTTCCGCGAGGCGTTTTCCTACCTCAGCGACGACATTCTGCGGCGCGCCGGGATCGTCTACATCAAGGTCTCCTACGAAGAGTCGCTGCGCAAGAATCGCCTGCGCGCCCGACCCGGCATGGAGGACTCAATCCTCTACCATTCCCTCCCGGACGAGAAGATGGAGTACTACTACAAGACCAACGACTGGGACGAATTGAGCGCCGCCGATCCGCATTTCATCACCATCAAGGGGCGGCGGGTCCCGTACGCCGTGTTCGACAACGAGGCCGACCTGACTACCACGCACACCGAGCTTCTGGGTCCCGCCCTGGAAGAGGTGTTTGGCCACCTGTGGAAGCTGTGGGTAGCCTCGCGCTGAGGTTGCGCCGCCCAAGCCGGAGGAGCCGGGCGACGATCATTGGGAGGCACGCGAGGCCGACGTGGTCCCGATGCAGAAGGTCAGGGGAAAACAGCTCAGCGCGCCGTCACTGCCGCTGGCGAGGGAGTCACTCCCAAGAAGGCCTGGCAACTTTTTGGGTGCGGCAGGCGTTGCCACCGACCGACGACACGCGGCGATGGGCGAACACAAAAAAAGCGGCCGCCACAGTTGAGCATGGCGGCCGCAAACCCGCGTCGCGAGTCCAAGAACTCCCTACAAAACTGCCAGAATCTCGTCTTCCGTGAGGAAAAGGTACTCTTCGCCCTCGATAGTCCACTCGTTGCCGGCCCATTTGGCGAACAACACGACATCGCCGACCTTGACGCTGGGCGGAACGCGCTTGCCCTGCTTGTCGATGCGCCCCGTGCCCACGGCAATGACCTTGCCGCGCTGCGGGCGTTCCTTGGCCGTGTCCGGCACCACGATGGGGCCGCGCTGTGCCGGCTCCTCCAGTCTTTGCACGAGAATCTTGTCGCCTATGGG
>JACIZP010000272.1 GCA_014359355.1 Calditrichota bacterium
CCGCGGCCATGAACTCCGCCGGATAGTGCGCGCGCAGGTAGGCCGACTTGAACGAGACCAGCGCGTAGCTGGCACTGTGGGGCTTGCAAAAGGAGTAGCCCTCGAAGCTCATAATCATCTGCCAGACCGCATCGATGGTCTGACGTGCGACGCCCTTGGCTAAAGCACCGCGGTAGAACTTGGCCTTCAGGTCCGCCAGGCGCTTGTGGCGATGCTTCTTGGACAAAATCTTGCGCAACTCGTCTGCCTCGGCCGGATCAAAGTCAGCCAGGGCCATGGCAGTCTTGGCAACGTCCTCCTGGTAGACCATGATGCCGTAGGTCTCCTTGAGAATGTCGGCCAGCAAAGGGTGGAGAGGCGTGTACGGCGCCCCTTTGAGACGCGCCAAATAGGCCTGGATAAAGAGATTGGCTGCCGGGCGGATGATACTGGAATGAATCACCAGGTGCTCAAAGTCGCCGGTCTGCGCCTTTTTCTGCAGCTGGCGCATAGCAGGCGATTCCACGTAAAAGACGCCCACGGTGTCGCCGTTTCTGATCAACTCCTGCGTCTTGGGATCGTCGATGGGATTCCAGTCCTGGTAAGTGATCTCCACGCCATAGTTGGTGCGGATCGCCTGCAAGGCATCGCGGATGACCGCTAAGGAGCGGTTGCCGAGGAGGTCGATTTTAACCAGGCCTGCCTCTTCGGTCTGGTCCTTTTCCCACTGGATGATGGTGACCCCTTTGGCGGCACGCTGGCGTGGCACATAGTTGTCGATGCAATCTGGGACGATGACCACCCCACCGCAGTGCACGGAGAGCTGCCTGGGCACGCCATGCAGTCGCCTGGCCAGCGCGATAATCTCTGGCCACGGCGGGGGGAGCTCCTGGCCGCGAAAGAGCGGATGGGAGCCCATGAGCTCGACAAAATCGCCGGCAAACCAGAGGCGGGAGAACCTCTTGGTGACCCTGGTGATTTCCTCCTCGGTGAGGCCATAGACCTTGGCAATTTCGTGCAGGGCGGCCCGTGCTTTGAAGCAGACGTGGTTGGCCACCATGGCGGCGCGCGCCTCGCCATAGGTGCGAAACACATAGTCGAGCACTTCGTCGCGCTCGTCCCAGGCAAAGTCCACGTCGATGTCTGGCGGGTCCTTTCGCCCGGCGTTGAGAAAGCGCTCAAAGAACAGATTGTGCCGCAAGGGATCTACGTGGGTAATGCCCAGACAGTAGGCCACCAAGCTGGCCGCCCCAGAGCCTCGCCCGCAGGTACGCGGCGACTGGCGGACGATGTCGTGCACGACGAGAAAATAGTCCGCAAACCCTTTCTGTTGGATGATCGCCAACTCGTGCTCCAGGCGTTCCCGCACCGGCGCGGTGATTGCCCCATAACGCCATAGAGCGCCTCGATAGCTCAACTCCCGCAGGCGTTGGTAAGCGGCCGCGCCATTGGGATTGGGGAAGATGCAGCCAGTATTGTCCGGAACGAAGGTGCACTGCTCGGCGATGCCCCAGGTGTTGGCAAGGGCCTCTGGACAATTGGGGAAAAACGCCGCCATCTGCGCAGGACTCTTGAACCAGCTCTGGGGATGGGCACACATCACCGGAGGCAGACGGGAGAGTGTGGTGTTGAGGTCGATAGCCCGCAGCAGCCGATGGATGTCGTACCCCTGAGGCTCCACAAAATGCACGTCGTTGGTGGCCACCGGCGGCAGGTGATGGCGCGCGGCAAACGCTAGCAGCGGGCCGTGCACACAACCAGGCGCTAACTCCACGTAGACGTCAGCGGTACCACTCTGCCGCACCACTGCCTCCAGAAGGGGCAGCGAGTGGCTGATGACGACAAGGCCCTGGCGATCGTGAATGAGCTCCTCGGCTAAGGAAAAGTCCTCCCGCAAATGGCGGGCTGAGAGCATGTGGCAGAGCCGGCGGTAGCCCTGAGCACTTTTCACCAGCAGCACGGCTCGCGCCTGGTCAGTGACCACCTCCGCGCCGACTATAGGCCGCACTCCGCACGCCTGCGCCTCCCGCACAAACCAGATCAGGCCGTACAGACCATTGGTGTCGGTGAGCGCTAACGCGGGCATTTCATGCCGCGCAGCAGCGGCGCACAGGGCCTCAATGCTGTCGGCGCCCTCCAGAAAGGAGTAGTACGAGTGGGTGTGTAAATGGACAAAGTTCATGGGCACAACATGCTCCGGGCGAAGCGAATGGCCTCCTCGCCGAAACGGGTGCGAATCCGATCGATTGCCTGCGTCAACGCTGCGGTCTTGGCCGTGGAATTTTCCATAAAAAGAGGCAGCTGGCGCGGCTGCGCCTTCAGGTCGAAGAGCACTAGCGAGAGGGCGCGCACGCGCGTGCGGCGGACGAGCGTTTTTTCCAAAAGCGCCGCCACTGCCGGATAGAGCTCGATCTCCATGTTGGAAGGTACCGGCAGACGACATTGGCCGGCTGCCTCGCGATAGTCGGCATAGAAAATGTGGATGCGGGCCGCGTGGGCAAGGAAGCGGCTGCTGCGCAAGCTGCGTGCTGCCTTTTCCAAGAGGACGAACAACGCGGCACGCAGCACCTCCAAGTCGTTGCTTTCCTCAGTGAGCGTACGACTGACGCAAACTCGCGGTGCTCGATCCGGCGGCTGTACCGGACGGGGGTCAACACCACGCGCGTTCTGATACAGAGCTACCGCATCCTGGCCAAAGGAGACCGCCAGTTGCGGCAGCGAGAGTCGCTGCAGGTGGCGCACGAGCCGAATGTTCAAGTCCAACAGTTGCTCCTGGATGGGTTTGGTCACCGCCGGCAGCAGTCCCACGTGGAAGGGGGCGATAAACGTGCTCTCCTCCCCTTGTGGGACCCGGCGCAGGCCGCTCGGCTTGATGACCGCAGCCGCGAACTTGCTGACCATCTTGTTGCTGGCCAGTCCCACTGACACCTCCAATTGCAGGCGGCTCTTGAGCTCTTTTTGGGCGCGCCAGGCGGTGTCGGTTGCCCCGCCGAAGAGGCGCTGCGTAGCGGTGATGTCCAGGTAGGTGTGGCCGTAGCGCTCGGGCTCGAACACTGGCGACAGGGTGCTGAGGACCTTGTTCATTGCCTGCGTGGCCCGGGCGTAAATGCGCTCGTCCGGGGGCAGCACGACCACATCCCGGCACTGTTTGAGCGCATCCTTCAGGCGCATCCCTTTGCGCAGGCCGGCCTGGCGGGCCTCAAACGACAGCGCCAGCACCTGCGCCCGTGCCCCAGGCGGCGCGATGACTACCGGATAGCCCCGGAGCCGCGGGTTGCGCAGGCGCTCCACCTGCACCGGAAAGGCGGTGGCGTCGGCGTATATGATGGCACGCGGTTGCATATGGTGTACATTAGTTCACCTTATCGGGCAAAAAAAGAGACGCCCTGCACAACTTCTCCTCAGCAGGTCACCAGAACCTCGCTCTCGCCAGCCCTTAGCCAAAGTGGCGGATGAGCCCCACCACTTTCCCTTGAATGCTCCATGCCTCCTCAGGATAGATGTCACTAAACGCGGGGTTCTCTGCCTTCAGGTAGCGCTTTTCACCCTTGATCACCAGTCGCTTGATGGTCACCTCCTCGCCGATGAGGGCGGCCACCACGTCGCCGTTATCTGCCTCTTTCGTGGATTTGACGATGACGATGTCGCCGTCCAGGATACCGGCGTCCTTCATGCTATCGCCGCGCACGCGCAACGCAAAGTGTGCCCCTTTGGAGCGGAGAAACGTGCCTGGCAGGTGCAGGTAATCCTCGATGTTTTGCTGTGCCAGTACCGGGCGACCCGCGGTGATGGTCCCCAACAGGGGCACACGCACCTCGCGCTCGCGGCTCTGCTCGGCGCGCGGCCGCAGCAGCCTGATGCCCCGCGCCAGACTGGAGCGGGAGATGTAGCCCTTCTTGACCAACGCATCCAGGTGCTTGGTGACCGCGGTCTTGGAGGTTACGCCGAGCTCGTCGGCCAGCTCCTGCAGCGTCGGAGGGGCGCCCTCGTTGACCCGCCGGGTGATAAGGCTCAGCACCAGAGCCTGTTTCGGCGTCAATTCGTCCATGCCTTTCCCCTGAAATCGGGTTGTGGTGTACATTTGTGCACCATAAATATACAGTCGTCCTCGTGAAAAGTCAAGAGGAATTTTTGTTTGCAGGAAAATTTTTTTGTGCCACACAACCGGCCCAATGCTCATGGAAGTCACCTCTACCTGCTCCAAACCCGTAGCCTCGTGCGATACGCTTTCACCAGACCTCGCGGGACGACTCCATGCACTCAGCATCAGGGTGCGATAGGCTGCTACCCACTTACCGGCCGACTGCCCCGCCCTGCCCAGAGGCCAAGAAATAACTTGACAAAATCAGCCGAGTTCGCTATACTTTACCAGGAAGGAGCATGTGTTGCCGCTTCTCTCTGCATGGGAAGCGGGCCGTGAAGCCATGACGGGTCGGAGTGGATGACGGGCGAGCCAACATCAACCAAATGGAGGAGAGCTATGCGCAAAGCTACGCCTGTTGTCGTGTTCTTTGGGGCAGTTGCACTGTGTGCCGGGCTTTACCTCGCCTGCGACAAGGGTGAACCCACCAAGCCTGAACCCAAGTTGGAGTTTCCGGTCAAAATGCTCGGCGGCGACCCGGTAGGCCAGTGGCGAGCAGACTCGGCCACTATCCACCTGGTGGACTCTTCGCTCCTCGCCTTGATGCACAGCTTTGGCGTCTACGCCTTTACCCACGAGGAGAAGCTGAGCGGTACACTCACCATTCGCCAGGACAACAGCTACAGCGCCGCCTGCACCTTGGGGGTGGAGGCCACGGTCTGGTTTGGCAGCAAACCGGATTCGCTCACTCCGATGGTCTACGCCGGCGGCGACACCTTGGTGAAAAACGGCGTGGTGGGCAGGCAGCTTCCCAATGCGCTCATCTTCGACTTTGGCTACACTAATTTCCGCCTGGATACCTTGGGTTACACGGCCACGGCCAACCAACTGAAGCTGGTGAGTCTTCCCTCGGCGCTGCCTTTCATGGGCACCAGCATTGCCATCTACTTCATGCTCTACTTCTCGAAGTGAGCCCCACTTATCGCCTGCGTGCGGCGTGCATGCGGGCAGTGGAACTCTCTTGGAGGCCTTGCCATGAAACAACGTGTCACTGCGCTGGCCCTGCTGTTCGCCTTGGCAGCCACAACACCGCTTTTGGGGATGGCGGGCGATGCGGGCAGTGTACGCGGCAGTGTGGTGGAGGCGGGCTCGGGCCGGCCCATCGAGGGGGCTAATATCATAGTGACGGGTACCATCCTTGGGGCCGCCACCGATGCGAAGGGGCGGTTCATCATTCCCAAAATTGCCCCGGGATGGTACACGGTGGTCATCTCCTGCATGGGCTACAAGGAGGTGACCTTGGAGGTGAGGGTGCTGCCGGGCATGCCCACGGAGGTCAACGTCTCTTTGGAGCAGACGGTGATTGAGTTAGGAGGCTTAGTGGTCACCGCCAGCAGGTACCAGCAAGCCCTGCGCGATGTGCCTGCCTCCATGGCAGTGCTCCAGGCCGACGACATCGCCCGTCGCAGCCCTATGGGCGTCGATGAGGCGCTCAAGTATGTGCCGGGCGTCACCACCATGGGCAACAACATCAACATCCGCGGCGCCAGCGGCTACTCCTCAGGCATCGGCACCAGGGTGCTCGTGCTCCTGGATGGGGTGCCCTTCATCCGTGGCGACGACAGTGACGTGGATTGGGACGCGGTGGTGCCCACGCAGGTGCAGCAAGTCGAGGTGATGAAGGGAGCCGGCTCTGCCCTGTACGGCTCCTCGGCATTGGGCGGTGTGGTCAATGTGGTGCTCAAGGAGCCGGAGGGAGGCTCACGCTTCTTTGCCCGCACCTATACGGGATTCTACGACCGACCGAACCGCGAGTCATGGATCTGGAC
>JACIZP010000273.1 GCA_014359355.1 Calditrichota bacterium
TCCGCCGTCGCCGAGGTTGGCGGAGTAGTGCTTGGGCGTGGTGATAACACCCATTTCCTCAAAGGCCTTGCAAAAGGCGGCGCCCATACGCGCCGTCAGATAGGGGTCCTCGCCATAGGTCTCTTCCACGCGTCCCCAGCGCACGTCGCGGGCGATGTTGACCACCGGTGACAGCACCTGACGGATGCCGCGACTCTTGGTCTCCACGGCGATGGCATGAGCCACGCGTCCCATCAGGTCTGTGTCCCAGGTCGCTGCCAAGCCGATGGCCTGGGGGAAACTGGTGGCGCCGTTGGCCACCAGTCCATGGAGTGCCTCGTCATGCATGATGACCGGGATGCCCAGGCGGGTCTTTTCCAGCATGAACTTCTGGATGCGGTTGAGTTTCTCTGCAGCCTCCTTTGCTTTGTACTGGCGGAGAATGCAGCCCAGGTTGCCGATGCCCTGTTCTTTGATGAAACCGGTGCCCTCCACTTCACGGATGAGACATTGCAGCTGCGCCACCTTCTCCTCGAGCGTCATGCGGGAGAGGAGATCTTCCACGCGACGTTCGATGGGCAGCTTGGCATTCTTGTAGTCCGGCGTGCTCCCCCGCGACTGCCCGTGGGCAACGGTGGTGAGCAACCAACAGCCTGCGGTGAGCAGGCTAACCCACGAGAGCAACAGCCCTTTTGCGTTCAGCATCATGGCTCCCTCCTTGCACAGGTCGGTGAACATACTTGCCTCCCTCGACGTGACGTGGCCACTTCTTCACCCCCACTTTGCGCATTACCCTCCCCTCGAGCCTACTTCCCATACCGGCATAGGAGCGCTGTTTTTGGTAGCGCCGCTTTTCTGAGGCTGTGGGGCACAAGAGCGCGACGAGTTCGGCCCTGCAGCGCCGCGTTCAACACCCCTGCAACTCGCAACTTTCGTCGGCGACTTCTATTTCGATGGTGCTATGTTGAATGTTGTGAGCATGGAGCACGCGTCGGCATTGCTGCTTGATGCGCACCATGTCTTCTGAGGTGGCGTCTTTGCCCACGACCACGTGCAGGGTGAGCACGTTGTACTGGCCATCCATGGACCAGACGTGGAGGTCGTGCACGCCACAGACCCCAGGCACGCGCAGCACTGCGTCTTCCACAGCGGTGACGTCCATGGCCTCGGGCACGGACTGCAAGAAAATGCGCACCGTCTTTCGTAAGTTGACTGCCACCCGCCACACCACAAAGGCGGTGATGAGCACCGAGAGAGCCGGGTCGAGAAACAGGGCCTTGGTGAAGCGCATGACCAGGCTTGCAACCAGGACCGCTGCCCATCCCAGCACATCTTCCAATAGATGCAGCATGGCCACTCGCTCGCTCAGGCGCTGGCCACCATGCAGACGCCAGGCGGCAAGGCCATTGACCGCCACCCCGAGCACGGCGAGGGCTACCATGCCGCTGGTGTGCACCTCCTGCGGGGCGAACAGGCGAGGGACGGCGCGCCAGAGCACTACCACCGCACCCACCAGGAGCACAAGGGAATTGCTCACCGCACCGAGCAGGGAAAAGCGCCTGTAGCCGAAGGTAAAACGCTGGCTGCGCGAGCGGTTAGCCAGCTTATCCAGATACCAGGTGAGGCCCAGGGACAGGCTGTCGCCCAGATCATGCAAGGCGTCGGACAAAATGGCCAGGCTGTTGGTGAGAAGGCCTCCGACCGCCTCCACCAGAGTGAAGGCTAAGTTGAGGAAGAAGGCAATGCGGAGATTGCCCGTGTCATGGGATGGCGCGGACTCTGTGGCACAACCGCGGTCTATCTGCGCTGAACTGTGCATGGAAAACTCGCGATAACGGCCGTGGCGAGGCCTGTCATCTTCGTTAACAACCTCTGCTCGGGCGACCTACCGGACGTCTATCAAAATGTGATTTGTCTCCCTTGGCGATAGAGGCGCCGAGCGCTTCACTTCGTCCAGTACAGGCGGTCGCCGCAATCACCTATGCCCGGCACGATGTAGCCTTGGTCATTCAACCTCTCGTCGATGTTCACGCAGAACACGTCCACATCGGGGTGGGCCGCATGCAGGACTCTAATCCCTTCCGGGGCTGCCAGCAGGCAGAGGTGCTTGATGCGTCTGGCGCCGCGTGCTTTGAGCGCGGTGGCGGCCGCCACCGCCGAGCCGCCCGTGGCCAACATGGGATCCAGCACAAAGACCTGACTCTGCGCCAGCTCCGGCACTTTGCAATAGTACTCCACCGGCTGCAACGTGTCGTGATCCCGGTAGATGCCCAAGAAACCGACCTTGGCCAGGGGAATGAGGCGAAGAAAGCCGTCCAACATCCCAAGACCTGCGCGCAGAATAGGCACCACCACGACGTCGTCGTCTAACCACTCGGCAGTAGTGGGCATGAGGGGAGTCTCTATGTCGATGGTGCGGGTGCGGAGGCTGCGGGTCGCTTCGTAGAGCATCAGGTAGGTGATCTCATTGACCAGCTCCCGGAAGAGCCAGGGCTCGGTCTGCTTCATACGCACGAGGCCCAACTTGTGCTTGATGAGAGGGTGTTCGACCACCACTACAGTGTGCATAGCCTCTCCAGCATTTGATCCTTGGCTCCCTTGCCAAGGCGCGCCCAAATATACAGAAATTTCCTGGCAAAGTCAAAAGCCAAATCTTTGTCTGTCCCTGGCCTGGGAGTTCCGCCTGCCGATGTTCACGAGCCCGCCACGGTCATCTCGGCGATCTTGATGGTGGGGCCGATGATGCTGCGCCGGAGCCGAAAGTCGTTGCCAACCATCTCCACACTGCGCAGCATGCTCGCCAGATTGCCGGAGATGGTCACCTCCGCTACGGGGTGGACGATCTGGCCATGTTCGATCCACAGGCCAAAGGCGCCGCGCGACAAGTCGCCGGTCACCGGGTTGAAGCCCCAACCCATGGTGCCCGTGATCAGCAAACCCTTCTCCACCGAGGCTATGATTTCTTCCGGCGCGTATGGACCCGGCGCCAGGTAGAAGTTGTTCACCCCAGAGGCGTTACCCGTAGACCGCATGCCTAGCTTCCGCCCGCTGTAAGTATCGAGCAGGTAGCTGCGCAGCACGCCCTGTTCGATGACCGCCGTCTTGCGGGTGGGTACCCCTTCGCCATCGAAGGGTCGTGTGCCAGGACCGGCCGGGAAGAGGCCGTCGTCCACGACGTTCACTATGTCGGAGGCCACTCTCTCGCCCAACTTGTCTACCAGGAACGACTGCCGCTGGTAGATTGCTGCGCCGTTGGCACACGTGAAAAGCAAATCCAGCAGCTCTCCGGTGATGTCTGGTTCCAGGACTACCGGCACGTTCTGAGTGGGTATCTTGCGCGGTCCGATCATGCGGGTGACCCGGTGCAGGGCCTTCTGGGCGATGGCCTCCGGGGAGGGCAAGTCGGCGAAATGGCGAGTTCCCTCGTACCAGCCGTCCTCCACGAGCTCGTCACCTTGCCCGGCCTGCAGATAAACGCCCAAGGAGATGCTGGTGCCTTCGTAGCAGCCGCTGAAGCCCAGGGAGTTGGCAAGGTAGAACTGGCCAACGCTGGTGGCGCACGTGGCGCCGTAGGAGCTCTTGATGCGCGGGTCGGCAAGGCAGAGTTCCTCGGTGCGCAACGCCATTTGGATTTTCTCCTCGGCGCCAAGAGAGGCTATGGCAGGGTCGTAAAGGCGGAGGGAGGCGATGTCGACGGCGAGCTCTTCCTTTTCGGGCAGGCCGGCGTAGGGGTCAGCGCTCACCAGGCGGGCGCGCGTCACGGCGTTGGTCAGCAGGCGCTCGAGCGTGTCGCGGCTCAGATCCGAGGAGGAGGTGGTGGCCACGCGGTGGTCAACAATCACGCGCGCCCCCAGGCTTCGCGCCCCGGCCTCCACCAGGTGCTCGATCTGACCGTTGCGCACGCGCACCGTGAACTCCACCCCCTGGCGGATGCCTACCTCAACCTCCTCGGCGCCGGCCCGGCGGCCAAACTCCACCAACGACTCCGCCAGGGCAAGCAGCTCGTCGCTCTTGTTCATCTACGCCCTCCCACGGTGATGCTGTCGATGCGGAGCGTGGGTGTGCCAGCCGTGACTGCGGCGGACTGTCCTTCTTTGCCGCAAGAACCGAGAAAGTACCCCATGTCGTTTGCTACCATGCTGATGCTCTTGAGCACCTGCACGTTGGTGCCGATCAAGGTGGCATTTTTCACGGGACGCGTGAGGCGCCCATTCTCGATGAGGTACCCCAGGTTGACCGAGAAGACGAACTTGCCTGATTCCTCCACCTGCCCGCCCTGAAAACTCTTGGCGTAGAACCCCTTCTTCACCGAGGCAATGACTTCTTCTGGAGCGTACGGGCCTTGCGCCAGGATGGTGTTGGTCATGCGCGGAATGGGATAGTGTTGGTAGCTCTCCCTGCGGCCGTGCCCGGTGAGCGGCATGCCCAGCAGCCGTGCCGAGAGGCGATCCTGCAGGTAGCCCACCAACTTGCCGCGCTCGATGAGCATGGTGCGCTGCGTGGGAGTTCCCTCGTCGTCCACATTCAAAGAGCCGCGCAGATGCGGGATGGTGGGATCGTCGTAGACGGTGACCTGAGGGGTGGCGACCATCGTGCCCATGCGCCCGGCCATGATGGAGGTGCCTCTGCGGTTGCCATCGGCTTCGAGGGGATGGCCTACCGCTTCGTGGATCATCACGCCGCTCTGCCCGCCGCCGAGCACGACAGGCTGTGCACCGGCAGGCGGCGCCACTGCCTCGAGCAAGATGATGGCCTCTTCGGCGGCGGTGCGGGCAATCTGCTCCGGAGGGAGCACGTTCTGGAAGTAAGCGAGTCCCACGCGCCCGCCACCGGTGAAGAAGCCGAGGTCGGAGGTGCCGTTGTGCTCGGCAAGCGCCGACACAGCCAGACGCACCTGCGGCCGCACGTCGGTGACCAGCAGCCCCTCGGAGTTGGCAATGAGCACGTGACGCAACCCATCTGCGAAGGAGACCTGCAGCTTGCTGATACGGTGGTCGTAGCTTGTGGCTGCCTCGTAGGCCCGACGCACCAAGTCAAGGCGTGTCTCCAAGGGCACCAGGGTCAGCGTGCGGTTCAGGTCGTAGACTTCTCGCCCTGGGGTGCCTTCTCTGAGGGAAAGAACGCGCCCAGGCGCGCCACCTGTGGCAATGGCGGCGGCCGTGCGCGCTGCCTGGGACAAGCCGCGTTCGGAGAGGTCGTTGGTGTAGGCGTAGCCGGTTTTTTCCCCGGACAAGACCCGCACACCAGCCCCTAACGACACGTTCTCCGCGGTCTTCTTGACGATCTCTTCTTCCATGAAGATGCGGGTGCTAATCCGGTACTCGCAAAAGAGCTCGGCAAACTCGCCACCTTTGTCGAGGGCCGCGGCAAGCACCCGTTCTATGGCGCGCGGGGATAGCCCAAAATCGTATGCGACCACAGGGGCCGGCGCCGGATCTGAGAGCGCCTCCTGTGAGGGGGTCGGCGCTGAGCGGGGGCTCACACTGGCATCAGAGCTGCGCATTTCTTCCTCCGAACCTGCACCTCTTGGCTGGGGACAAATGTACGCAGAAGCAGGGCAATTGCGCAAGGGAAAAGTTGCGTGGTGGCTCGGCACGAGCACGAGTTTCTCCCTGACGGCCGAAGGGAGGCCGGCAGGCAGTGTGCGCCGGATGAGTGTACATCTGCGGCACGTCTGCTTGGCTGATCAGCGTCTGAGGCGTCGAACTTGCTTGGCGATACGTCGGTGCATCGCCTCGTACGACGGCGGGGGTCCAGTGTGGACGGGCTTACCATCAATGTACAGGGCGTCGCTGATACCCCATTCCAGCAAGGCCGCGCGCTCAGAGGTGTCGATGGTGACAAAGTTGACGGCATCGCCACAAGCAGCCGCCGCCCGCCGCGCGCGCTCGTAGGTGAGGTTGTACGCAGGGCACCAGCCGCTGAGGAAGGCCACAACCTCTACGCGATCCCTGCCAGCAGTTGGCTCTTTTCGCTTGCGCAACCACCGGGGCGGCCTGGCTTCAGGCGTGAACGGCTTCCACAGCAGCGTCTGCAGGGCCATGCGGTCTGCGGGTCGATACCCCTGCCTCTTGAACCACGAGGCCTTCATCCAAAAAGGGAGAGCCAAGCCCCAGGCGGCCATCCCGTGTGCGCCCTTAGCCCGCGCCTCCTCTTCTGCGGCTCCCAGGAGCGCCCTGCCGATGCCCTTGTGCTGCCAGTTGCCGACTCCCTTGCCCTTGTAGCCGTGCACCCAAATGCAGGGGATGAAGTAGAGGCCACTGCCTTCTACCCATGCATGCTCGACTGGCAGATACTGCACCATGCCCACCACCTGGTCGCCTTCCAGGGCCAGTTTTACCCCAAGCCCCTTGGGCTGCATGCGTGCGTACCAGGTGGCCTTGTGCGGGCCAGCCTCCGCCATCTCCTCCGACCAATCCTCTAAACAACACAGGTAACTGGGCACAAAGTGTTCGCTCAGGTCGACAATGGTCATCGGGACTGCCTCCCTGTCTTTCCCTGTGGCGGTGTCATTGCTGGCCCGTTCTGGGGAGTTCTTCGTGAACCTCCACCGTTCAAGTCTGCGTCAGAGCGTGCGCCTGCCAGTCCTGCGCCGACGAGGGCGCTTGGGCGGCGGTTCGACCAAGGCAAAGTCCACTAGGCGCTGGTTCTGGTCCACCTTGGCCACGCGCACCATGAGGACGTCGCCCGCGCGGAACACCCGTCCTTGGCGCTGGCCGATCATGGCATGCCGCGTGGTGTCGTGCACGTAATAGTCGTCGCCGAGCTCCGTGACATGAATCAGGCCCTCCACCAACAGGTCCGGCAGCTCCACGAAGACGCCAAACGGCACGATGCGCGAGACCACCCCCATGAAGGTCTCACCTACGTGCTCAGCCATGTACTCGACCTGTTTCATCTTCACCGATTCGCGCTCTGCCTCTTGTGCCACCACTTCGCGCTCCGAGGCCAGGCGGCAGTCGGCTTCCAAAGCGGCACGATTGATGCTGGCCAGCACTTCTGGCAGCGGGCGGCGCTGGTACTCCTTGAGCAGGCGATGTACCATGAGGTCGGGGTAGCGACGGATGGGCGAGGTGAAATGCGTGTAGTGCTGGTAAGCCAGGCCAAAGTGGCCGATGTTTTCGGTGGAGTAGCGGGCCTTCATCATGGCGCGGAGCATGGCATCGCGGATGATGGGCTCCGCCTCAAGGCCTGTTACCTGCGCCAAGAGCTTCTGGAAGAAGCGCGGCGTCAACCGTGCTGGCTCTTGGGCGACCACGCCAAAGGCGGCGGCGAAGCTCAGAAACTCGCTCATCTTCTGCCGGTCTGGCTTTTCATGGATGCGGTAGACGAAGGGTGGATCCACCTCGTGGTCGCCCTGTCGTCGGAGGAACACACCCACATGGCGGGCGACCGTCTCGTTGGCCAGGAGCATGAACTCCTCGATGAGGCGGTGGCTATCCAGGCGCGGCCGTGGGCGAATCTCCACGGGCCGACCAGCTTCATCGAGGATCACCTGCACTTCAGGCGCATCCAGGTCGACACTCCCACGGCGCTGGCGTTTGGTGATGAGGGCGCGGGACAAGGTGCGCATCTCCTGCAGCACGGGCGTCAGTGGGTCGGTGGCGCGGCCGTCCAGCAGTTCCTGCACCTCCTCGTAGCTGAACCGCCGCCGACTGCGGATTACCGACTCGTGAAACTGGTAGCGCACCAAATCGCCGGCAGGGGTGAGCTCCATGAGGACGCTGTAGGCCAAGCGGTCCCTGTCCGCCACCAGGCTGCATAGCTCGCTGGAAAGCCGCTCCGGGAGCATGGGAATGGCGCGGTCCACCAGGTAGACCGAGGTGCCGCGGCGGCGCGCCTCGCGGTCAATGGCGCCTCCAGGCGTCACGTACCAGCTCACATCGGCAATGTGCACGCCCAACGATAGGTGGCCGTTCTCCAGCTTCTCCAACGAGACGGCGTCGTCAAAATCTTTGGCATCCGGCGGGTCGATAGTGAAGAGCACCTTCCCCCGGAGGTCGAGGCGACGAGCCATCTCCGCTGCGGGAATGCGGGCTGGAAGAGCGGCCGCTTCTTGCTCCACCTCAGGCGGAAACGACTCGGACAGGTCAAAAGCGCGTGCCACGGAGAGAACGTCCACACCCTTCTCAGTGGGGAACCCCAGCACCTCGACGATCCGCCCCTCCGGGTTGAGCTTTTCGTGTTCCCAATTGGTGATTTGCACGACCACCTTCTGCCCTGGCTGCGCTCCCATCGCGTCAGAGTCGTGCACAAAGATGTCGTGGGGTATTTTCAGTTCGTCAGGAACCACGAAGCCGAACTTGCGCCCTCGCTTGTAGGTGCCGACGATATTCTGGCGGGCGCGCGACAAGACCTCCACGACTTTGCCTTCGGGGCTGCGGCCGCTGCTCTGCGCAAACAGGCGCACTCTGACCCTGTCCTGGTGCAGCGCCAGGCCCATATTGCGCTCGCTGACAAAGATATCTTCGCCGCCGTCATCCCGGACGACGAAGCCATAGCCTTGCGTCTTGACGCGTAGCACGCCGACTGCCTCTTGCGCTGCTCGCCCGCGGCCATAGCGGTTCCGCGGGTATTTGACGATGGTACCGCTTGCCACCAGTTGGCGCAGAGCGGCCCGCAGGAGGTGGTAGCGGTCCTGGGTGACCCCTAACCGCTTTGCAATCTCCTTTGCTTTGAAAATACGTTGTGGCTCCTGGCCGAATAGGGCCTCGACCTGAGCGGTGATAC
Organism: Calditrichota bacterium; assembly: GCA_014359355.1. NCBI lineage: Bacteria > Pseudomonadati > Calditrichota > Calditrichota bacterium. The sequence goes on from JACIZP010000273.1 coordinate 8,710, forward strand.
TGTCTTGATTCGTCACGATTAAGCCTCTTCTTCCGTGTGTGCTTGGTGAGGGGGTAGCGCCATAGCTGCGCCTCGATGCGGTGCATAAAGACACCCCAAATGTTCACGCGATGCAATATACGCAATTTGCCTGGTGTTTCCAAGCGAAAATTCCTGAGGCTCGCCTGGCAAGTTTCTCCTTGCTTTTCTCGCGTGCATTTCGTAGAATGTTGCGCACAGGTGAGACGCGACATGAAGGGAGGCAAGCAGGCAAGATGAGGTGGTTCTTGGCTTTCCTCCTCCTTACTTTTGCAGGATGTGGAGCAGAGGAGCCGTTCATGCGTGCAGACTACCCGATCCGCCCGGTGCCGTTCAGCCAGGTGCAGGTCAAAAGTGGTTTCTGGGGCAAACGCCTGGAGATCAACCGCACGGTCACCATTCCCCGAGCATTCCGCCATTGCGAGGAGACGGGGCGCATCGACAATTTTGTCAAGGCGGCAGGACAAATGCCGGGCCCATTCCGCGGCCTGCAGTTCGACGACTCGGACGTGTACAAGGTGATCGAAGGCGCCTCGTACTCTCTCGCTGTGCAGCGCGACGAGGCGCTGGAGCGCTACCTTGATGAGCTCATTGCCAAGATTGCGGCGGCCCAGGAACCGGACGGCTATCTGTACACCGCGCGCACGGTCGACCCCGAAAACCCGCCTGAGGTCGCCGGGCCAACGCGCTGGTCGAATCTCAAAGATAGCCATGAGTTGTACAACGTCGGGCACCTCTACGAGGCGGCCGTGGCGCATTTTCAGGCCACAGGCAAGCGCACGCTGCTCACCGTGGCGCTCAAGAACGCTGACCTCCTGGTCAGGACCTTCGGTCCTGGCGGCAGGCACGAGGTCCCTGGACACCAGGAGGTAGAAATCGGCCTGGCCAAGCTCTACCGCGTGACCGGCGAGCGCAAGTACCTGGAACTTGCCAAGTTCTTCCTCGAACAGCGAGGAAGAGGAGAAGGACACGCGTTGTACGGCACGTACTACCAGGACCATTTGCCGGTGGTGGAACAACGCGAGGCGGTTGGGCATGCGGTGCGCGCCCAGTACATGTATGCGGGCATGGCGGATGTAGCCGCGCTTTCAGGCGACAGCGCCTATTTAGAACCCCTCGAACGTCTTTGGGAAAACGTTGTGGGCAAGAAGCTCGCCATTACCGGCGGCGTGGGGGCGCGTCACTACGGCGAGAGCTTTGGGGATGACTATGAGCTCCCCAACAAAGAGGCGTATAACGAGACGTGTGCGGCCATTGCCCATGCCCTGTGGAATCACCGCATGTTCCTGCTCCATGGCGACGCCAAGTACATCGACGTGCTGGAGCGCGTGCTCTACAACGGTTTTCTCTCGGGGGTCGCCCTCGGCGGCGACCTCTTCTTCTATCCCAACCCCCTTGCCTCCGATGGTGGGTACCGGCGCAGCCCGTGGTTCGAGTGCGCCTGCTGTCCGGGCAATGTGACGCGCTTCTTGCCGTCAATCCCGGGCTTTGCCTATGCGACGCGCGGCCGTTCGCTCTATGTGAACCTCTTCCTCCCGAGTGTGGCGCGCGTGGAACTGGGTCAGGATGTGGTGACGATCGAGCAACAGACCGACTACCCGTGGCAGGGCGACGTGGCCGTGAAGGTGGGCGTGCGCCAGGAGACGCATTTTGCCCTCCACGTCCGAGTGCCCGGATGGACGCGCGGTAGGCCTGTGCCCAGCGACCTCTACCGCTATCTCGATGAAACGCCGGCGGATCTTTCGCTCAAGGTGAACGGCCAGCCCTGGCCTTGCGACCTCCAACAGGGCTTTGCGGTAATTGACCGGACGTGGGCCCCTGGCGATCTGGTGGAACTGCACCTGGCCATGCCGGTGCGGCGCGTGGTGGCCCACCCGCAGGTGCGCGCCGATGTGGGGCTGGTGGCCATCGAGCGCGGGCCTGTGGTGTACTGCTTGGAGGAAGTGGACAACGGTGCCAAGGTCTCTTCCCTTGCCCTGCCGGATGGGGCAGAGCTGACGAGCCAGTTCCGCCCGGACCTGCTCGGAGGGGTTGTTGTGGTGCAGGGGCGGGGGACGCTCGTGGAGGGCAAGCCGCGCGGGGTGTCGCTCACGGCCATCCCCTACTACGCCTGGGCAAATCGCAGCGACGGCAGCATGACCGTGTGGATCCACCGGAAATGAGGCCTCTCCTGAGCGATGTGGGGCTCAGCTTGGCGACGCAGAGTCCATGGTTTCCGCTCTGGGAAGCGGTGAGAGGAGCCCGCGTGCCGGCTTGGCGAGGGCAGAATCAGTACTCGTTCGATAAGGGCCTGTAGATGAGTGGTGGGCCAGGGAGCGTTCCCTGCGCTCCGCCGCTTGATGGGGCAGCACGTGCATTTGCTCGGCAAAATTCGACTACCCGTGCTTGTGCTAAGTCTGGTCGTTGGCTTAGCGCTTGCTTCTGAGGCAGGCCTTGGCCAAATAGTCATTCGCGGCCAGATCCTCGACGCCAATTCGCAGCGCGCCGTGCCGTATGTCAACGTCGTGCTCAAGGACAGGCCGGTGGGCGTGAGCAGCGATGCGGCTGGCCGGTTCGTGCTCTCTGTGCCCGAGCCGACCGCGGTGGTAGTATTCCGGCACATCAACTACGAGGTGCTGGAAGTCGCCGCGGAGGCGTTGCTGCGCACGCCGCAGGTCAACTTGCAGCCGAGGGTCATCCCGTTGCCGGCAGTGGAGGTGCAGGCACCACGGGAACGACTGGCGGCGACTGCCGATCTTCCCCTGGCGACGGCACACATCCTGCGCCAGCAGTTTGACCTTAGGGGGTTTGTGGATGCCGGCGACCTGTTGCACACGGCACAAGGCGTCCAGGTGGACGAGGTGCTCAGCGGGCGCAAGACCGCCTCCATCCGTGGGGGCAACGCCGACGATGTGGCGGTCCTCTACCACGGCGTCAAGCTGAACAGTGGCTTCGACAACACCTTCGACCTCTCCCTCTTGGACCTGGCCGATGTCGAACAGGTGGAGCTCATTAAGGGCAGCAACGCGGCTTTGCACGGCGCCGAGGCTTTTTCCGGGGTCATCAATCTCGTGCCACGCCTTGAAGAAGACCACAACGTGCGCTTCTTCCAGCGGGTGGGTACCTACGACTCGGGCACCTGGGGCTTGGCCGGCTACGGGCACCGAGGCAGCGCACGGCTGGCAGGGATGTACCGCGCCTCGGCCGCCACGAGGCGACTTCAGGGAACCGTTGCATCCAGCGACCGGCTGGAGAACCGCCGCCAGCAGCTGACCGTGCACGGGCGTTATGGGTTCTCGCCGGCCATTGCGGGAGAGAGCGAGAATTCACTTTCGGCACTTTACCTCAACGCGCGCTCGGACTATGCGACCCTGCCGGCTGGCGAAGCCTTCGCGCAGCGGAACCAGCTCTTGGCTTTGCACTACACCGGGCGCATCGGAGCGCTGCACGGCCTGGATCTCACGGCTGCTCACCATGCCTTGGAGCAGACCCAGGAGATTGCTGAGGTTGGCTCCTCGTTGCACCGAGCGATCCAGGACCGCGCACTTCATCTCCACGTGCAGAAGCGCTGGAGCTTTGCTGGGGGCGACGCGACAATAGCCTACCAACGAGAGCAGGACTGGTTGGATTTCGCCGACCGCAGAGAGAGTTTCGCGAACCCTCCTTTGCGCCAGGAGGCGGCGGCACTGGTGCGCACTCGCCACGGCGGCGTGGCAATCGCCCGATTTCAACTTCCTGGAGGCTCGGAGCGATTGGAACGCGTCGATTTCGACCTCGCTTTCCGCCATGACCATGTGTATGACCGGTGGCAGGAGGGAAAGGCAGGGGAGAGCATCTCTTTGGGGACCTTTACGTGCACCACCGTGCGGTTTGGCAGTCGCTTCGCAGGTCGCCACGGCCAGTTCGCCTATGACGTTTTTATGAACATTGGCAACAATGTGCGCTTCCCCTCGTTGGCGCAACTCATCGCCAGGGCGCGCCTTCCCGGGCAAAGTGAGCGCCTCGCACCTGAACGCAACCGCGCCGTAGAGCTTGGCTTGAATGTGGCGCGCGACATGGGCGCCGGGCCGCTGGCGCACGGCTGGGAGGTGGCCATAAGCTATTTTCAGAACGACTACGCCGACAAGATTCGCGAGTACGTCAGCGTCGGTATGCCGCTCGCCTTCTACGACAGCGTGCCTACCGCGCGCATCGCCGGGTTCGAGGGCCGAGGGGCGCTGTACCTTTTGCGGAAGAAGTTGACGGTGGAGGGTCAGGCCTGCCAGTATTTCATCTCGGAGCGGGCGGCCTTTCCGTTCCATTCCGAGGCGACCCGCAGCCTTGCGGCTGAGCTGCATCACGCCGGCTATGCAGTGCGCGTGCGCTGGTTTGGCGAAGGGCAGCAGGAAGGTTGGGTCCGCGATGGCAGTGGAGGCATCGCTCAGGTCATACTGCCGGCCCGCACCGACCTCGACCTGCACGCCAGCAAGACCTGGCAGTTGTGGCGTATGCGGCTGTCCCTGTCGTTGAGCCTCCGCAACCTGCTCAACGATCGGGTCGTACTGGAGGGCCTGGCTCTCCGTGACAGACGCTACTACCTCACCGCCGCGGTTGAGTACTAACATGCAAAGCCGTCGGCAATCTGAGCGCAACTTTTGTGCATTCTGGCGGGCGGGCGGAGAAGGAAGGCCCGGTCCTCTGCGGCGCTGGCGCCTTTTCCTTTTCGCGCTTGTGGTGGCAGGTGGCTGTACGCACAACCCGTTTGGCGATGACCAGATAGTGGCGCCCGGTGCAGAGATCAGGGGGCAGGTGCTGCTGCAGGATGGCTCGTCGCCAGAAGGGGTGTATGTGTGGCTTGAGCATTTTGCCGCAGGTACCTGGACGGACGCACGAGGCCAATTCCGCCTTCCCCTCTCGGTCACCGGCGCGCAAGCGGGCACCGGCGTAACCGGGAGCTTTCGCCTCTTCTTCTACCTCGGCAACTACGCCGTGCAGACGGCAGAGGTGGTACTCCGCAATGGCGTGCTAATGCCGGGACACGGCGACGTGGACTCCGAGGGGGTCCTGCGGCGGCCAGTGATCCTGCCCAGGTTGCTGAGCGTGACAACCCGGGTGGAGCCGGACTCCTTTCCGCCGGCTGTCGGGGGCGACGTCTCCCCGGGAAGCTTTCAGGGCACCACCATTGAGGTCAGCGTGACCCTGCGTGCCGATGTGGACAGCCTGCCGGTGCTGCTGCCCAATCGCCGGGCAGGCCCTGCGGCGTTGCTGTTCATCCGGGGGCTGGACCCCGGAAGCAGTGTGCAGCTTATCCCGCAGGAAAGCCTTGGAGCCCTCCTGGCCCCACTGGTTCCGGACACCATCACGCCCGTGGGGCGCTCGTGGAGTGGCGGGTTCTACCTGTCCAAAGGTGCCCTGCCAGCAGGCAGGTACGAAGTCGTGCCCTATGTGCTCGTCCCGCAAAGTTCGGTCCCTGAGGCGCTGCTGGCGAGTCTTGGTGTGTCGCCCACGCCGGGGCTGAGCTACTTGAAGTTGCCGTTCAAGCGCCGGCAGGGGGTGCTCACCGTGCTGAGGTGAGAAGGAGCCTCGAGCAGCACCAGGGCCGAGTTTCGACAGTCAAGAGTGCTTGGGCGTGGAACTAATAGAGGAGCTCAGAAAAACATGTACGTGAAACTCTGGACGGCAATGGCCGTGCTGGGGCTGTTTCCTACCTTTGGGTTGGCAGGGGGCATCTCGTTCGAGCACTACCACAACTACGACGAGCTCACCACGAGCTTGAAGCAACTGGCAGCTGACCATCGCCAGATCGTCGAGCTGCAGAGCATTGGTCGCAGCAGAGAGGGGCGCGAGCTGTGGGTTGCGCGCCTGGCGGCCAAGGGCAGCGATCCTGACCGACGGCCGGTCGTGCTGGTGGTCGCCAACATCGAGGCCAACCACCTCATCGGCAGTGAGATGGCCCTGTACACTATCGATTATCTGGCCACAAACTATGCGGGCAATGACACCGTCCGGTCCTTGCTGGAGAAGCGGACCTTTTACGTGGTGCCGCGCCTGAACCCCGACGGCGCCGAGACGCTGTTCGGCAAGGCAGCCTGGGCGCGCACCACCAACGCCACACCTTGGGACGACGACTTTGACGATGTGGCCGATGAGGACGGCCCAGAGGACCTGAACGGCGACGGGATCATCACCCTGATGCGCGTCAAAGACCCGGAGGGGGACTATCTGCCTGATCCCGCGGAACCTCGGCTGCTCAAGGTGGCAGAGAGGGCAAAGGGCGAGAGGGGAGTCTACAAGGTGTACACGGAAGGGGTCGACAACGACGGCGACGAGGAGTACAACGAGGATGCTGCCGGGGGCGTTGACCTCAACATGAACTTCCCCCACGCTTATCCCGAACACACCTTGGGCGCTGGGCTGCACGCCATCAGCGAAGTGGAAAGCCGAGCGCTCATCGACTTTGTGCTGGCGCACCGCAATATCGCGGTGATTCTTGCTTACGGAGCCTACGACAATCTGCTCACACCACCCCAGGCGCGGGCCAGCGGGGAACGAGAACAGGAGCCAGACTTTACGCAGTTCGTCGGGGGCCGCCGCGGCTTTGAGTTTCCCTCCGGGATGACCCGAGAGCAGATGCGGCGCATGTTCGAGCGCAAGGCCCCCACCGCAGTGTTGAGCCAGGACGTCCCCTATTTCCACGAGGTGAGCAGGCGCTACAAGGAGCTGGTGGGCATTGATGAGGATCGGGCAAAGGAAAAGCCGAAGCCACGAGGTGCCTTCTACGAATGGGGCTATTTTCAGTACGGCGTGCCCTCCTTTTCGACAAAAGTGTGGACATTACCGGAGATGAAGCAAGAGCGTGCTGCTCAGCAGCGAGAGGTAGCTCCGGACAGTACGCGCCGCCCTGAGAGGAGGCGCGAGGCCGTCGGTGAGCCGCTGGGGCCGCGCAGTAGGGAACGCAACAAGACTGAGGAAAGCGACGACGTCATGTGGCTCAAGTGGGCAGACAAAGAGCTCGGCGGCAAAGGGTTCGTCCCCTGGACGCCGTTCAAACACCCCACATTAGGGGAAGTGGAGATAGGAGGACTGGACCCGCTTCTGAAAATCAATCCACCGGCAGCGCGGCTCGCCGAGTTCGGGCGCGCACACGCCAAATTTGCCATGTGCCTCGCCGAGCTGTGTCCCGAGATCGCCATTGTCAAGGCGGAAGTGAAGGCCCACGGCGGCGGCGTGTACACCGTGAAAGCGGAGGTGGAAAACAGGGGCTTTTTCCCCACTGCACTCGCGCAAGGGGTGCGCTGCCAAGGGGTTAAGCCAACGTTGGTGAAGCTCACCTTGGAAAAAGGCGAGCTCCTGACCGGCAGCGCCTTGGTCAGGCTACCGACGCTGGAGGGCTCCGGCAAACGGGAACGTTACGAATGGCTGGTCAAGGCGGCGCCAGGGAGCAAGGCTCATCTCGAGGTGATCTCTGAGAAAGCTGGTCAGGCCTACCAGGACATCATCCTCCGCTAACAGGCGGAGCAATGCAATAGGAGCAGAAGGCGATGAAGAGACGGAATCCAATGGCGGCGCTCATCTGGGCTGCTCTCATTCTGGGAACGTGCCCTGTGGACATCCTGTTTGGGCAGGCAAAGGCCCATAAGGTGGACCTCGCGTTCAACCGGTACTACAGCTACGAAGAGTTGACGGAAGCGTTGAGGACGCTGCAAAAGGCTTACCCCAAGTTCCTGTCGCTCAAATCGATCGGCAAGAGTTATCAGGGGCGGGATATTTGGGTGATGACCATCAACAATCCTGATACTGGCCCGGAGATGGCCAAGGCAGCCATGTACATCGATGGCAACATCCACGGCAACGAGATCCAAGGCGGTGAGGTCTGCCTGTACACCATCTGGTACCTCATGGAGAACTATGGCATTGTGGACAAGGTGACGGAACTGGTGGACCGCCGGGTCTTTTACATCCTCCCCACGGTGAACCCTGACGGCCGGGCATGGTGGTTCGACCAGCCCAATACTTCGAGCTCGTCGCGCAGCGGCCTCAAACCCACCGACAACGATAATGATGGTCTCTGCGATGAGGACGGCTACGACGACCTGGACGGCGACGGAGAAATCTTGCAAATGCGCAAGAAGGTGCCCTATGGCGACTACCGCATCAGCTCGCAGGATCCGCGACTCATGGAGCGCGTCGAACCGGGGCAAGCGGGGGACTATATCATGCTTGGGCTGGAAGGGATCGACAATGACGGCGACGGGCGCATCAACGAGGATGGCCCTGGCGGGTACGATCCGAACCGCAACTGGCCTACGGACTGGCAGCCCAACTACATTCAGAGCGGGGCAGGCGACTACCCGCTTTCGTTGCCGGAGAGCCGGGCGGTGGCAGACTTTGTTCTGGCCCATCCCAACATCGCGGGCGTGCAGGCCTATCACAATTCCGGGGGCATGATCCTGCGTGGCCCGGGCGCGGAGGAGCGCGGCGATCCCCCAGGCGGCGACCTGCGTACCTATGACCTCATCGGCCAGAAGGGCGAAAAGATTCTCCCCTTCTACCGCTATTTGACTATCTGGAAGGACCTGTACCCTGTGCACGGCGGCTTCGTGAACTGGACCTACGAGGGGCTGGGCATCTTCTCGTTCACCAATGAGCTGTTCAGCACCCGGCAGTACGGTACGGAGGCTGAGGAAGGGGAGGAACAGGGGCTGCGGCGGCGCGGCGGAGAAGCTGACCGACGCCGTCTGGAGTTCAACGATTTGGTGGAACTGGGAGCAATGTTTGTCCCCTGGCATCCCCACAAGCACCCCACTTACGGCGACATCGAGATCGGGGGATGGCGCAAGTGGAGCAGCCGGGTCAACCCCGGATTCATGCTGGAAGAGCTCTGTCACAGGAACTGTGCCTTTACCCTTTACCATGCCGATCAGATGCCGCTGGTGGAAATCCGCGAGGTGGAACAGAGTCCGTTGGGCGAGGGTCTCCACAGAGTGCGCGTCACGCTCGCCAACACGCGGGCGATCCCTACCATTTCGCAACAGGCAGCGCGGCGCAAGCTGCAGCGCCCCGACTGGGTCAGCATTTCCGGCAAGAATTTGAAAGTCATCGCCGCTGGTTTTGTGCGCGACCGCTACTTGGGGCCGGTGGAGGCGGTGCCACGTCATCCGGAGAAGGTGCGCCTCACCTCTGGCATAGGCGGGTACGATGATGTGCAGATCGAATGGATCGTGCAAGGAAAGGGCCCCGCAGTCATTCGCTTCGAAGGCCTGAAAGCCGGGATCGCCGAGAAGCAGATAGTGCTCTGAGGGGCTGCGTACGAGCGGACTTTGACCTTGTCGCCCTCAACGGATTTTGTTATATTGCAGTCGGTAGCGGTGACCTTGAGAGTGGCCGAGGAAAGGAGTGCCAGAGCAGGTCGACATTGTCCTGTGTACCTACAACCGCGCGCACCTCATCGAGCGGGCCATTACCTCCGTAAGGGGGCAAACGCATCCCCATTGGCGTCTGCTGGTGGTGGACGACGGCAGCACGGACCACACGCGCTCGCTGGTGGCGGCCCTGCGCGCTGAGGACGAGCGCATCGCCTACCTGCCGCTGGCACACGGCGGGCTGGCGAGGGCGCGCAACGCGGGCATCGCGCATAGTAGCGCCCCCTTTCTCACGTTCATCGACGCTGACGATGAGTACCTGCCCGAGCACTTGGCGGTGCGCGTCGCTTACCTGGTCTCGCACCCGGAAGTGGACCTGCTGCACGGCGGCGTGGAGCTGGTGGGAGACGAACGCGATCACTATGTGGTGGACGCGCGCGATCCAGCGCGCCTCATTCACTTGCGGGATTGCTGCATTGGCGCCACCCTTTTCGGCAAGAGGAGCGTGTTCATGGCTCTCGGCGGCTTCAGAATGCTGCCGTACTCGTCCGAGTCGGATTTTTTGGCCCGCGCCGAAGAGCAGTTCCGCGTGCTGAAGGTGGAGTGGCCGACCTACCGCTACCACTTGGAACCAGAGGATCGCACGTGTAAGATAGTGCGCCGTTCCCCGGGATCGGTGTCGGCGCGCAGGAGTGGCGAGGTGTAGGCCATGGTGTACATTACCCGCAAGGCTTCGTTCAGTGCGGCGCACCGATTGCATAACCCGCAGCTGAGCGACGAGGACAATAGGCAGATCTATGGCCTGTGCAACAACCCCATGGGCCATGGTCACAATTACACCGTTGAGGTCACGGTGTGCGGCGAGCCAGACCCGCGCGACGGCATGGTGATTGACCTTGGCGTGCTTGGCCACATTCTCGAAGAAGAGCTGATCAAGAAGGTGGACCACAAGTTCCTCAACTATCAGGTCGACTTTCTGCAGGGGGTGATCCCTACGGCCGAGAATTTGGCAAAGCGATTTTGGGAAGTGCTGTGCGACAAGTTGCCGCGCGGCCGGCTGTACGAGGTCCGCGTGCACGAGTCCGAGCATAACAGCGCATTCTACAGAGGAGAGTGACTGGATGGCGGAGAGGATCCGCGAGCTGGTGGATGCAATGCTGCGGGCCTTGGGCGAAGACCCCTCGCGTCCAGGTCTGCAAAAAACACCGGAGCGCGTAGAAAAGGCGCTCACCTTTCTCACCCAGGGCTACGCCCAGGACCCCGAGGAGATCCTGCAAAAGGCCATCTTTGACGAACGCTATGACGAGATGGTCATCGTCAAGGACATCGAGGTCTTCAGTCTGTGCGAGCACCACCTGCTCCCCTTCTTCGGGCGATGCCACGTGGGCTACCTGCCCAAGGGAAGAATCGTCGGCGTGAGCAAGATTCCGCGGGTCGTCGACGTGTATGCGCGGCGGCTGCAGTTGCAGGAGCGCCTGACCACGCAGATCGCCGATGCGCTCTGGAAGCATCTCGAGCCGTACGGTGTGGCCGTGGTCATCGAAGCGCGCCATCTGTGCATGATGATGCGCGGCGTGGAGAAGCAGAACTCTGTCATGACCACCAGTGCCATGCGGGGCGTGTTCCAGAGCGAGCGCGCCACCAGGATGGAGTTCATGGAGCTCATCCGCAGCCACGGAGCATAGGCGATGACGGGCAGCGAGTCTACAGCAGTCGGCGAGGGGCGCATTGCCTGGGTCACAGGCGCGGGGCGGGGCATCGGGCGGGCGGTGGCTGAAGCTTTGGCACAGCGCGGCCTCCGCGTCGTGCTCTCGGCGCGCAGCAAAGCCCAGATCGAGGAAGTGGCAGCTTCTATCAACGACGCGGGGGGAAAGGCGCTGGCCATTCCCGCAGACGTGACCAAGCAGGAGGAACTCACAGCGCTGGTGGCCAAAGTGCGCGCGGCGTGGGGGGCAATCGACATCTTGGTGAACAACGCCGGCGTGTGGCGCTTCACCGAGGTGACCAAGACCACCCTCGAGGAGTGGCAGGAGCAGATTGCCGTCAACCTCACCGGGGCATTTCTCTGCACCAAGGCGGTGCTGGAAGATATGCTTCGCCGTGGCAGCGGCCACATCATCAACATCATCTCGGTGGCCGGCAAGAGGCCTTACGCCCGTTGCGCCGCCTATTGTGCGGCAAAGTACGGCCTGCTCGGCTTCACCGAGGTGCTGCGCATGGAAGTGCGGAAGAAGGGGATTCGGGTCACCGCCATCTTTCCGGGGGCAACGGACACGCCAGGCTGGGAGGCGGACGCCGAGCGCCGGACTCAGATGATGCGCCCGCAAAGCGTGGCCCAGGCAGTGGTCGCCGCCTGCCTTGCCCCTCCGGACGTCATGCCCGAAGAGATTGTGCTGCGACCGGTGCCGGGTGACCTGTAGGCCATGGCCCTGAGCAAGCACGAGAGAGGGATGGTTGTGGAACAGCCGGATGCGTGGAAAGGGTATCGGGGAAGGGCCCGTGCCAAGCTGCAGGAGGCTAAGGTGCGCGTCTGGAGCGACGTAGTCCTCCACTCCACCAAAGGCGACTTCAAGGGCATCATCTTGCCCAGGAGTGAAAATGCCGATGACGAGCACATCGTGCTCAAGCTCCACAGCGGCTACAACCTCGGCATTCACGTGGACAATGTGGTGGGTATCGAGGAGGTCGGCTACAAGGAGGCGCACTATCGCATCCCGGAGCGGGAGTTTCCGCACGATGACGCCAAGCCGGACGTGACCCTCCTCGGTACCGGCGGCACCATTGCCAGCCGCTTGGACTATCGCACCGGTGCCGTAATCCCAGCTTTCACGCCCGGGGAGCTGTATGGAGCGGTGCCCGAGCTGGCGGACATTTGCAACCTGAAGACCACCAAACTCTTTGGCGTGTTCAGCGAAAACATCGAGCCGCACCATTGGATCACCATCGCCAATGTCATCGGCGAGGAGATCCGCAACGGTGTGGACGGCGTCGTCATCGGCCACGGGACCGATGTGATGCACTACACCGCTGCCGCGCTTACCTTCATGGTGCAGAAGCCGCCCGTGCCCATCGTCATGGTGGGCTCGCAACGCTCCAGCGACCGTCCCTCCAGCGATGCCGCCCTCAACCTCATCAACGCCGTGCGCAGTGCTGCCTATGGCGACATCGCCGAGGTGATGGTGTGCATGTTCGGTCCGACCAGCGACCAGTACGACCTGCTCCATCGCGGCACGCGCGTGCGCAAGATGCATTCGAGCTACCGCAACACATTTCGCACCATTGGCGACATTCCTTTGGCCATGGTGTGGCCGGACCGCTTCCAGTACCTGACCGACGACTTCCAGCGCCGCCGCCAGGATCGGGAAGTGCTCATCGACGCGGTCTTCGAAGAAAAAGTCAGCATCGTGTACTACTACCCGAACATGATGCCGGACATCATCGATTCGCTTACGGACAACGGCTACAAGGGCATTGTGATTGCCGGCACCGGGTTGGGGCACGTCAACCGCAAGATTAACCCGGCGCTCAAGCGGGCTATCGACAAGGGAGTCACGGTGGTCATGACCGTGCAGACGTTGTGGGGGTACGTGCAGATGTACGTGTACGACACCGGCCGTGACCTCCTGGACTTGGGAATCATTCCGCTTGGCAATATGCTGCCGGAGACGGCGTACTGCAAGCTCGGCTGGGTGTTGGCGCATACCACCGAGCCGGAGAAGGTCCGCCAGATGATGCTGACGCCTATCAACCACGAAATCACCGAGCGCGAGCCCATCAACGGCTACCTCATCCTCCAGGGTGGGATTCCTGAGGTCGAGGAGTTCATCCGCCGGGTGAGGAAATGAAGCGCGGGTTTGTGCGCTGTTCAAGGGTCCTTGCCGCCGGTTTGCTGGCCATGGGCATTGCTTTGGCGAATTGTCATGCTTGCCTTGCTGGCCTGCCCTTGGGCGTGCGCGGCGTTGGCGGAGGCGGCATAGTGTCCGCTTTCCGGAGGCACGACACGGACAGGCTCTCCAATGGCAGCGCAGGCATATGGGGAGAAAAGAGGCTGGCGCCCTTGGCTTCCCTGCTCTGGGAGGTCAACTACACCGCCATGGGCGGCGTGCTTCACGACAAGGCAATGTACGGCAGCGAGGGCATATACGCCTACGACTTCACCTTACGCACCTTGACGGTAAACCTTACCATGCCCTGGCGTTCACGCTTGGAGTGTGGGTCCCCAAGAAGGCGCCAAGAGGCCATCGTGAAACGAGGGAGTGACATGACAGGAAACATCCCGACCTTCCTTGTCCAGGGGAAGACCCTGCCCGAAACCTGGGAAAACGCCGTGCTCAAGTGCTGGCACGACGGGGTGGATATTCGCACCGAGTACGACAAACCTGAGGATCCGCCCAGTAAGGACTGCACCATGGTCATGGTGGTGGACGAGCCTTTTGCCGAACCGCGTATCCATCGCGCCTTTCCCGGCGGGCTGGAGGATTTGGAGATTTATCGCCAGGAAGTGGTCGAAGGGGTGCACGACCACTGGATCTGCCCGGAGGAGGGCAAGTGGACATACACCTACCACAAGCGCCTCTTTGCTTACGAGATGGAAGGCCAGGTCATCGACCAGATCAACTATCTGATCGAAAAGCTGGCCTCGGTCGGCTATTCCCGGCGGGCCCAGGCCATCACCTGGAACCCCAAGACCGATCCGCCCACTTACGATCCACCGTGTCTGCAGAGGGTGTGGTGCAGGATGCTGACCGACGAGCGCGGTGACTTGGTGCTGAACATGAACACCCACTGGCGCTCGCGGGACGCCTACAAGGCGGCCTACATGAACATGTTCGCGCTCACGGACCTGCAACGCGTCATCGCCGAGCGTCTGTCCCAAAGGCTGGGCAAGCAGGTGAGAGTGGGGCGCTACGTGGACATTGCCGACAGCTTCCACATCTACGGCAGCTACTTCCGGGAGTTTGCCGGATTTCTGCGCAGCGTGAAGGAGCGCACCTTCGCCGAGCGCACTTGGCACTCGGATTTTGCCGAGCCTATGTTTGAAGAGGCTCGTCGGCGGCTGGCCGATGAGAAGAAGTAGACGCCATGTGCAAGCGCCTTTCTATGGAGACGGAGAGGACGAACAAGGATGAGGTACGCTATGGAGTGCAAGAACTTTGAGAAGAATATGCAGCGCTGCAACTGTTCGTATGAACCATGCCCACGCAAAGGTTACTGCTGCGAGTGTCTTCTCTACCATCGTCGCATGAATGAATTGCCCGCCTGCTTCTTTCCTGACGATGTCGAACGCACGTGGGATCGCTCGCTGCGCAAATTCCTCTCGCTGCAACGATGATCCGCGCCAAGACGAAGGCGTTCACCACCATCGTCTTTGACCTGGACGGGACGCTGCTGGATACTGCACCCGACGTGCACCTCTGTTCGAATTTGGCCCTGCGCGCCATGGGGCTGCCGGAAATCTCTCTGGCGCAGGCGAGGGCATCCATCGGCCCTGGACCGGACAACTTTGCGCGGGTCACCCTCGGCGAGGAGAACATGCACCGCTTCGGCGAGTTCATCGGGCTGTTTCGCCAGCTCTACAGTGACCGCTGCCTGATCAGCACGCGCCCTTTTCCTGGCATTATGGACTTGCTGCAAGGGCTGCAGGGTTATCGCCTGGTCGTCGCTACCAACAAGCCGGGGCCTTACACCAAGCGAATCCTTGCCGGGTTGAATATGGAGCCTTACTTCGATGCGGTGATCTGTCCCGAGGAGGTGACGCATCTGAAACCACATCCGGAGATGATCCTGACGGCCATGGCGCGTACCGGTGCGACGCCGGAGACTACCCTGGTGGTGGGTGATACGGACAACGATATCCACGCCGGCAAGGCCGCGGGCGCCCGCACCTGCGCGGTGACGTGGGGGTACGGGCCGCGCGCGACGTTGGAGTCCCTGCGGCCCGACTTTGTCATCACGCGGCCAGCAGAGCTGTTCAGCATCCTTAACGAAAAGCAGGGCAGCGGTGTTATTCCTCAAGGGGACTGAAAAGCCGTCGGGAGGTTTAGCGTAAGGCGCTGGCTGATTCTTTCTCCTGAGATCGAGTCTCGGGAGGCCTTGCTTCTGACACAGGTTGACTTCGGGAGCCAGGCCCTAGGCTCAACGACTGTGTCGGCTGGCCACCGCACCGCGCGGAGGTTCGTAGGCCATTCTCCCGGTTTGTGCAATGGGTAACGACTGACCTTGATGCGGAGGAAAGCGCATATGGAAGAGGAAGGCTCAGTCTCTTGTCCGGCAGAGATTGAACCGGGTAGGACCTTGCCGACCTACGAAGGGTGCATTGTGTGTGGTAACCGGCACGCCAATGCGGCCACGTTAGGGCTGAAGTTTGTGACGGATGAGCAAGGGGTGCACGTGGAGTGCGTCCCCTCGGAGATGTATTCCGGCTACAAGGGGGTAGTGCATGGCGGCATCATCTGCGCGCTGCTGGACGAGACGATCGGCTGGTCGGTGGCCGTGGTGCGCAAGAAGTATTTTGTGACTGGCGAGCTGCACGTGCGTTTTCTGCGTCCTTTGCCGGTTGGTCTGCGCGTTACGGTGCGCGGTCGACCGGTGGCGCATCATCAGCGTTACTCCGTGGCGGCAGGCGAGATCATCGGCCCGGATGGCAGGGTCTACGCCGAGGCAACGGGCAAGTTCTACGTCATGCGCGACGACAAGGCCAGACAGGTACGCGAATACCTGACCTTTGCGCCAGGGGATTGGGACTTCTTGGGGGAAGGTGAGTGAGGTACCTCATTCTTCGTGCGCGTTCGTGGTCCCCGACTCACCAAGGGAAATGTTTGGCCTGATTCGGGGGCCGAGCCGCCAAGGGCTCAATTCTGAGAACCGCCAGGGAGCTGCAGATCTCCCGAAGGATAGCCAGGGTTCCTGGCACCGGGGCCGCTGTGCCACAGCGGTTGCCGTCCGCGGAGGTCGTTGCGCGGTCATAGGGTCGGGGGCTTGGCCGTCGGGGCGGCTCGAAGACGCGGATATTCGGCCCCAATGCGCGTGAGGGGCTCTTTCCTAAGGCCTCTGTACAGGTCAGGCAAGGTCCCTGATCTTGTGCAGTTGCTCCACCGTGTTCCCTCACGGGTATGGGTCCCTTCCTGAGCTCTCCACCGCTCCCGCAATTTCGCTTGACGGCGCAAGGGATTTTTTGTAAATTTGCAACGCGTGTGGAAAGAGCGCGGCCCATCGGCCGTGGAAGAATTGAGATTGTCGTTCTTTCAGAGAGAGACGTTGAACCACATAAGAAGCAGAATAGGAAGCGCCTTAGCCTTGATCCTCTTGGAATTGGACCCCACCTGCCAGTGAAGTGCACCCCCAAAAGGTGCACTTTTTTTGTGACTGGCCGGCAGGAGAGGACGAGAGGGGCGCAGGTGGCACAAAGGAGGAAGTGACGGTGCGCGAAGAACTTCGGCTTTTGGTCAACTTGCAAGAAATTGACTCCCGCCTCCAGCAGCTGGAGGCGCGCAAGGGAGACCTGCCGCAGGTGGTCCAGAAGCTGGAGGAGGAGCACCGCCAATTGACCGCTACGCTGAACGCCCACACCACGCAGACGCAGCAGTGGCAGACGGAGAAACGTCACGCCGAGGGAAAGCTGGCAACGCTCAAAGACCAACTCAAGAAGTACCAAACACAGCTCTATTCGCGCGTGACGACCAATCGCGAATACGATGCCATAACCGCCGAAATCGAGGCAACGGAGAAGCAGATCGACGACGTCGAGATGGTCATCTTGGAGTTGGACGACCAGCTGGAGAAAGTGGCACGGGAGATTGCCGAGTTGCAGCAGCGGCTGCAGCAGCTGGAGGCATCGCTTACCGAGCGGCGGGCGGAGTTGGCGGCGCGCATGAAGGAGACTGAGGAAGAAGTAACCCGCCTGAGCGCGCAGCGTGCCCAGCTGGTGGCCCAGCTGAACCAGCGCGTCGTGGCCCGCTACGACCGCATTCGCGCGGCCAAGGGCGGCGTGGCCGTGGTGCCGGTGCAAAATGGCGCCTGCGGTGGGTGCTTCACTACCATCCCGCCGCAGAGGAGCCTGGAGATCCGGCAGATGAAAGACCTGATCCTCTGCGAAAGCTGTGGGCGGATTCTGGTGTGGCAGGGGAACGAGTGAGTCCGTTAGGCGTCTCATGATATGGCGAGCTAAGGGAGAAGATGTGGGTCCAGGGCGGATCAGACGATCGCGTCCCGCCGTAGCGCGGGATGAGGAAAGTCCGAACTCCGCAGGGCAGGATGCCTCGTAACACGAGGGTTCCGCTCTGGCGACGGAGCGGAAACGGAAAGCGCCACAGAAAACAGACCGTCTCGGCACCGCCGGGACAAGGGTGAAAAGGTGGGGTAAGAGCCCACCGCTCCGACGGTAACGGCGGAGGCATGGCAAGCCCCATCCGGAGCAAGACCAAACAGGAGGGATGAGGCGGCCCGTCTCGTTTGACCTCCGGGTAGGTCGCTAGAGGTCCGCCGCGAGGCGGATCCCAGACAGATGATCGTCGCCCGTGGTGGGGTGACCCGCCTCGGGTACAGAATTCGGCTTATCGATCCGTTCTGGACCCCATAACTTTTTCCGGGCGCAAGGTGGAGTTGCAACGTCTTGATGGATCAAAAGTGGGTCTTTGAGGGCACTCAGCACAGCGAAGAAGTTCACCAGCTGGCTCGCGTCTTGGAAGTGCCCGACATTATCGCCCGCCTGCTGGTGAACCGAGGCATCACCACACCTGCGGCGGCCCAACGCTTCTTTGAGCCGAGTTTAGAGCACCTCCATGACCCCTTCCTCATGAAAGACATGGAGCGCGCGGTCGAGCGGTTAATCACCGCCCTGCGCAACCGCGAGCGTATCATGGTCTACGGCGATTATGACGTGGACGGCATCACCGCGGTCTCCATGACCTACCTTCTTCTGCGCAAGTTGGGGGCCGACGTGGTCTTCTACATCCCGGATCGCCTGCGCCAAGGATATGGGCTGTCCGAGGTGGGCGTGCGGGAGGCGCATCGCCGTGGCGCCACACTGGTCATCTCCGTGGACTGCGGGGTGACGGCCTGCCAGGAGGTGGAGCTGGCCAGCTCGCTTGGCTTGGATGTGATTATTTGTGACCACCATGAGCCGCGCACCGTCCTTCCTCAGGCCGTAGCGGTGTTGGACCCGAAGCGGCCAGACTGCCCCTACCCCTTCAAGGAGCTCGCCGGTGTTGGGGTGACTTTCAAGCTGCTGCAGGCGCTTTTTGCCACACTCAAGTACGACCCGGCCCTGGTCGAAGAGTTTGTGGACTATGTGGCCATAGGCAGCGCCGCGGACATTGTGCCGCTGGTGGACGAGAATCGCATCCTGGTGGCCGAGGGGCTGAAGCGCCTCAACAGTGGGCCGCGCAAGGTGGGGTTGCAAGCGCTGGTGGAAACGGCGGGCCTGGCAGGCCACGAGATCGGCACCGGCCAGGTGGTGTTTGTGATCGCCCCGCGCATCAATGCCGTCGGTCGCATGGGGGACGCCCTGCGTGCGGTGCGCCTGCTCACCACCGATGTGCCGCAGCAGGCCCGCAATATCGCTGCCATCCTGGAAGCGGAGAACCGGGCGCGCAAGAACATCGACGAGGACACCTTCGCCCAGGCCCTGAAGATGGTGGAAGCCGACTATGACCCGGACCGGGACCTGGCCTTGGTCCTGGCGCATGAGGGGTGGCACCCGGGCGTGATCGGCATCGTGGCCAGTCGCATCGTGGAGCGCTACTACCGCCCCACCGTCATGGTGACGCTGGACGGCGAGGTGGGCAAGGGCTCTGCGCGCAGCATCCCCGGTTTTGACATCTACGCAGCCCTGAAGCAGTGTGAAGACCTGCTCATCGAATTCGGCGGGCACAAGTACGCCGCCGGCTTGACGGTGCGCCGAGACAATGTCGCCCCGCTGCGCGCCCGACTGCGGGAGGTGATTGCCGCCCAGATGGAGGACGACTTGCTGGTGCCCAAGCTGCGGGTGGACGGGGAGATTCGCCTCAGCCACATCACGCCCAAAACCTTTGCTTTGTTGAAAAAGTTCGCGCCCTTCGGCTCGCAGAACATGCGCCCAGTCTTTGTATCCCGGGGTCTGCAGGTGGTGGG
>JACIZP010000274.1 GCA_014359355.1 Calditrichota bacterium
AAGGCCTGCATCTCTTGGTGCGCCACCGGCGAATTTACAAAAAAAGCGCTTTGCCGTCAAATGGAAAAGCTCCTCCTCTCCGAACCCGGCGGCTCGACAGGACGGCCCACCTCACTTGAGCCGCAGCGGAAAGTAGAGCCTGAACTCGGTACCCGCCTGCGAATCGCTTTCCACCTCGATCCAGCCGCCGTGCGCTTCGATGAGTCTCTTGGTGACTGCCAGGCCCAGGCCACTTCCGGAAGGCTTGGTGGTGTAGAAGGGCTCGAACACCCGCTGGAGGTCGCCGTCTATGCCACAGCCGTTGTCGTGCACCGAGATGCGCACGGCTGCTCCGCGTCGACTTTCAGCAGTGGTTGCTGCCACGGTGACGCGCCCGCCCCGTTGACTGGCCTGCAGGCTGTTGAGCAACAGGTTGAGGAGCATCTGCTGCAGCGCGTCCTGATCGAACGGAAAGGCGGGCAGCCCCTCGTCAATTTGGGCCAGCAAGGATATGCCCTCCTTCTCGAACTCCGGTCGCAAGCGCTCGACGGTTCGCGCGATCACCTCCTGGGCGCGCTGGTGCTCCACCGCAAGCCTTGGCCCTCTGGAGAGAACCAAGAAGTTGTCCACCAGACGGTTGAGTCGTGCCACTTCCTGCGGGATAAAATCGAATAACTCGTCGCGCTGCTCGGGTGGG
Source organism: Calditrichota bacterium (assembly GCA_014359355.1). Lineage (NCBI taxonomy): Bacteria > Pseudomonadati > Calditrichota > Calditrichota bacterium. Next base: position 677 of record JACIZP010000274.1, read on the forward strand.
CAGTAGCGCTGGCGAAGGACATCCGCCGTGGTCTTGATGATGCCTAAGGGGTTGCGGATTTCATGGGCGACGGTGGCAGCCATTTGCCCCATGGTGGCCAGGCGTTCGGCCTGGCGCAAAGAAGCCTCTGTTCGCAGCAAAAGTGCCAGCGACCAGAGGAGAAAGATCGTCAGGAGGAGCAAGAGGGCCCCGCTTGCCGCCAGGCCAAGCAGCCGGGCGCGATCGTAGAGGCTGAGGAGCTCGAAAAAGTCAGCGCTTGCCTCGGCTGACAGCACGGCGACAACATCACCCCCCACGTCGTGCAGGGGCGCGTAGGCGATCTTGAAACGGTTGGTGCCCAGCGAGCGCAGCGGCCCAACGGTTTCCTCGCCCCTCCATGCCCGCACCACCCATTGGCTGTCGGCGCGCAGGTAGTGTAGAGGCTCTCCGGCGCCAACATAGGGCTGCGAGCTGGCCACGATGCGATAGTCGGCGTCGATGATGTGCACGGCCTGCAACTGGGCGTCGCGGCGCAGACGCAGCAACTCGAGCGCCAGCAGCGTGCGATCTTCACCGCTGAGGTAGTCGATGCCCTGCCGTTCCAACGAGCGGCTGGCCAGGCGCGCCACCGTTTCCAATCGCTTGCCCAGCTCACCGTCCAGGTAGCGCGTCATCCGTTTGACAAAGAGCCAACTGGCAGCATTGAGCCCGATGAGCACCAGGAGCGTGGCGCCTAACACCGCGGCGACGAACATGCGCCGTCGGCGGACGGTGGACTGCTGCACGCCGCTGAGCTCGCTCAGAGGCGAGGTGTGCGCGGCATTCTCTCGCCAAACAGAGCGAGCCATTCCGCCATTTCCTCCTCACTGAGCTCGCGGCCGAACTTGTGATCGGCAAGGTCTTCGCCGCGCGGCCGCTTGTCCATCCTCTTGAGGAACTGCGCGGGCGACAGTACCGACGTGCCGCGCTCTCGTGCCACATCCCCCAGGCGTCGGTCGGCACTCACCAGGGTCACACTGCGGGGGTGTGCCTCGTTATGCAGCAGATGTTCGATGAGCGAGTCGGCGGTCTGCGGTGGACGCGAAAAGAGCACGCGTACCCCCGGCGGGGCCGCTCGCGCATCTTCCACCGGGTGCACCTGCGCGCCATCGAACACGACCACCAGCTCGAGGTTGCGATTGCTTACGTAAGAGCAAAGCCGTTGCAGGAGGGCAATGCGCGCGCTGCCAAGGTCCTGCTTCAGTCGCGCCGCAAGGTCGGGCACTGCATGAATCATGTTGTAGCCGTCAATGATGACCTTTGGCCTGGCCATGAGTGGTCTCTCCGCCCATGTCTTGCTCGGCGTGGTAAGCCTGGCGCAGGCGATGTTCCTGCGTCCGGGACAGGTCGATGATGTGCACCACGCGCCAGCCTTGGCGCACCAGCTCTTCGGCGATGAAGCGGCGGTGGCAGCGGAAGAAGAGCGCTTCCGAACACATCACCGCGGTGGGCAGCCCGTCGGCCAAAGTCTTCAGTTCCGCCAGCGCCGCGCCAAACTCTGGTGTCTGGACGTAGCCCTGGTAGCCGCCGCTGCGGAAACCACCCAAGCCCTCGCCCAGCCACCGATAGTCGATCCCCGCCGCAGATAGTGTCGCGGCAAGGGCCTCGCGGTCGAAATGCGGAAAGGCCCGCGAGGTCGGAAAGCGACGGACATCCACCAGGCGTCGGATGCCGTGGGCCCGCAGCCGCGCCAGAAACTCCTCCAGGCTTAAGGAGGAGTGGCCGACCGTGTACACGGTGGGTCTGGTTGCTGCAGCTTGCTGCAGCGCGTGCGCCGCTGCCGCCAGCACATCGTCCACTTGGATGGCCGCCATGCAGCGAAGCTCGTCGCAAAAGTCGCGATGACAGCGGCTACAGTCAAGCTCTTTGTGCACGACATAGTGCCCCGCTGCCGGCGAGTAGGGGAACCAGATCTCCGGCTCTCCAGGGCCAAAGATGCCCACTGTCGGCGTGCCCAGAGCCGGACCCAAATGGAGGATGCCGCAGTCGTTGGCGACCAACACCTGGCAACGCTTCACCACGGCCATCACTTGCCGGATGGACAAGACCTCCAGCAGCACGGCCTCGGGTGCCACCCGTGCCACACGCCCGACGATTTCCTCTTCGCCCGGACCTGTGGTGAGAAGCACCCGCACGCCCAATTCCGTGCCCATGCGTTTGGCCAGTTCCCCGAACCGCTCGGCAAACCAGCGCTTGGCCGGCCACGAGGCTCCTGCATGCACCACTGCCAACCGCTCGCTTGCGCTAATCCCTTTTTCGTGCAAGTGGTTCGCGGCCCAGGCATCTTCCGCAGGCGAGGTGGCCAAGTGCGTCTCCAAACCCGCTGGGGCCACGCCGAGCGGGCGGAGTGCTTCCAGGTGAAACTCTATGGCGTTCTTCGGCCGGGCATCGCGCCGCACGATGTCTGTGTACAGCAGCCGACGCCCCCGGTAGTCAAAACCGACACGCTGGCG
>JACIZP010000275.1 GCA_014359355.1 Calditrichota bacterium
GACGGTGAACTCGTCTTCATCAAGCGCGGCATTATCGGAGATTTTTATGGCATAGATGGGGATGTGCAATTGCTCGCTGGCGCCTATTTGGTGCACGGCCGAAATCTCTGGGTACTCTCGCTGCAGAGAGTCCAGATAAGCTACCATCTGTTCGTAGGTGTGGTAGGCTGGGTCGAAGAGGCGCGCACGATCAATGGCTGGAAGCAGTTGGTAGGTGAAACCCCTCTCCTTGAGGATCCCCAGTTGTTGCTCATCCACCACCAGGTCCACATAGTCCTTGAGACCTTGGTAGGCAAAGTCCAGGTCCAGATCCTGCAAGCGCTGAAGGGATGCCCGCTCCGGGATCGGCACCCTCACCAGCAGCCTTTGGCTTTGCCCGGCTATGCAGGCGCCCGCAACAATGAGGGTCGCAGCGATGAGGGACAACCGATGACTGGTACGCTTCATCTTACGCCTCCTCACTCCTGTGCCAATGTACGAAAGTTTGAGCAACTGCGCAAGCCCCTATTTGCCCTTGCCAAGCCGGCATGTCACCCCGATTGGCCCGGCTCTGCTCCGGCCCCAAAGGCACAGGGTACAGATGCCGTGCCACTTGGGAGCCATTCCGCTGCCGTGGCAAAAAAACAGGCAAGGACGCGGCCCTCAGGTTGCGTACGGGCCACATCCTTGCCTGACAACGGCCCCGCGGGTGACATACAGCGGGCAGCCACCCGGGCTGGGCCAGCAGAAGCTCCTGCGGTCACCTCCTGCTGGCTTCTACCGCACAAGAGTCATCTTGCGCGTGGCTACAAAGTCGCCAGCACGCAGGGTGCAGAAGTAGACGCCGGAAGGTAACCCACGGGCATCCCACACTACACCCTTCATCCCGGCAGGTTCAACCCGGTCGACGAGTCTGGCAACCTCTTGGCCCCTCTCGTTGTGCACGCTGAGAGTGACATGCGCTTGCTCCTTAAGGTCAAACCTGATCGAGGTGGTCGGGTTGAAAGGATTGGGGAAGTTCTGGTATAGGGCGAAAGACTTCGGTACTTCACTACGCGGCAGGCTGACGGCGCTGCGCGCCTTGACCTCGGAGGTGGGCACTCCCACATAGTACAGCGAGTCCACACCGCCGACATACTCGCGGAAAATGATGTGCAACTTGTCGCTGGCGTTCTTGGCCATGCCGTTCGGGTTGCCGCGGCCGCTCCAGTTCTCCACCACCGCCACCGGCCCGTTCCAAGTACTGCCCTGGTCACCGGAGACCATGACGAACATCTTGTACTTGTACTTGTACTGGTCGCCGGCAGCACCTGTGGTGTCAACCACATCGACGTAGGAGTAGTATAAGGTCCCGTCCGGGCCAAGGGCGGCATTGTTCATCGGCCACGCCGAGTTTTTCGGGTCGAGCGCTACGATACCCTCCGGGATGACCTGCGGGTACACGAAGCGGTTAATGTTCCACAGCGAGCCGTCGTAGCGAAAGTCCCAGGCACACACTTGTTCAGGGGTGCCCTCAGAGGTGTCGGCGCCGATGGCAAAGACGTGAAAGTTACCTGCCCCATCTAAGAGAGAGGTAATGTTCCGCCCTAGGCGGCCGTTGCCAAAGTCCAGAAAGTCGGCGCCTGGAATAAGAGCCGGCGACGACCAGGTAGCGCCTCCATCGGTAGAGGTGGAGTAGATCACACGCCACAGGTCGTCGTCCGAATAGTACTGGCCAAGTCCCGCCGCATATGCCTTGTTGTTGGCGCCCAGTTCCACCAAAGTGGAAGAGGTAGACAGGTCGATGACGTAGTTTGGCTTGCCCACGTCTGCAGGCACCGCCGAAGCCCATCGGATGGGCGGACTCCAGGTGGCACCGCCGTCCTCGGAGCGATAGACCAGCAAGTACTCACCGGGCGCCTGAGGCGCCGAAGTGGTCCCGGGATGGTGATAGGCTCCCACCAACCACAGCTGCGGGTTATCAGGCGCTATAGCGATGCTGTAATAACGCATATCCAGGATATCCTCTGCAGAAGCAGTCTGATCGATGAAGCTGTTTACCCATCCCCCCATGTTCCAGCCGAGCAAGTCCATGGCCAGCGTCGGTTGGCCCTTCATGAGCGTCGTGTTGGCCGTGGAAACATTGCGGTAGACGATGATCGGGGTTGAGGCGTTCCCTTTCAGAGTGGGGTAGTAGGCATTCATCACCGCACCCACACCCAGATTGATGTTCTCATGGAGGGTCCACGTCTGACCCCCATCGGTGGAGATAGCCGCGGTGATCCTCCGGGGGTCTGGATCGGATGAGCCGTAGGCCCAGTACCACGTCGCAATCAAGTTTCCGCTTGACGGCTCATAGTAGATAACCTCGTTGCCTCCGCGATAGCAGGAATTGAAACTTGGCCCCCCGGACGGGCTGGTGGCAATCAGCACAGGCGTCACGCCTGGGATAGGACACCTCTGCCCCCAGCTCACGCCTGCTCCTCCCAACAGGAGCACCGCCGTAAGGAGAATCGTCGCTTTGCGCATGTTGCCCTCCACAATATGGTGAAACACAGCTCCGTTGCACGCACCACGCACCCTTCCTGAGGAGAGAATCCTGTTACACACCCGTTCTGCCGCTCTCTCACCTCCTTTCTGGCTAAGGAACTGAATGGCTGCCCTGGCCCGCCCCTGAACCCCCCTGTGTCCTGCTGTCCTCAGCAACTCGAGGAAAGCAGGCTCGACTTCGTAGTGGACTTGCGTCGGCGCCCTGACATAATCCCAGGCGCGCCGCAGATCGCCCATGGCATAGTAGGCCACCGCAAGATTATTGTGCGCTTTGCCCAGGCGCGGGTTGAGGCGCAAGGCGGTCTGCAGGGCGCTCACGGCATGGGGTAAGTCCTGCATCTGGTAGAAGCATACTCCCAGACTGCAGTGCGCATCCGCATACAGCGGGTCACAAGCGATGGCGCGTCGGAATTCTTCCATGGCCTGCTGCAGTCTTCCCTCTTCTAGGTAGATGAGCCCCAATTTGTGCTCCCGCATAGCCCGGGTTCTTCTGCAGCGCCTTCTGGAGCTGAACCACTGCTTGCTCCCGATAGCCTTGGTGGTGATAGACCACACCCAAGCCCGAGTACGCGTCCGCGTACTCACGGTTAAGGGCAATCGCCTTGCGGAAGGCGGCAATGGCGGCCCTATTGTCGCCACGCAAGTAGCCCAGCCGTGCGAGGTTCGCCTGCGCCACGTAGTCCTGGGGGGCCAGGCTTAAGGCCTTAAGGTACTGGGCGCGCGCCCCCTCCGCATCGCCGCTCTGCTCTAACGCCATGCCAA
>JACIZP010000276.1 GCA_014359355.1 Calditrichota bacterium
GCCGGGCATCCTGCGCGTTACCCTGCAGTCGGACCCCGCCGACACGTCCATCCTCATCGTGAAAGATGTGGTGAACGTGGCAGAGGGGGACAGCTTTGGTGTGACCATCTACCAGGGAAAGGTGTACAACGACAGTGCCTTCGCTTTGCTATACACAACACCACGCGCCTATCAACAGCAGGATGTGACCTACAATATCATCAAACGAAGCGCAGGCCAGTACCAGAAGTTCACCATCTACGAGAGCCACGTGCCGCCTTTTTCTTATGACAAGATTACCTTCGGCATGACGCCGCGCATCCTGCGCCTCGGGACTTTTGAGATTCCAGTCAAATCGCCTACCGACGTGAGTCCCTTTGTGGAGTTGCACACGCAGTTTCACGTGGAGGAGAAGGGGGTCACAGAGGTAGAGGTGCGCATTCGTCCGTTTCGCTCGGTTCGGCGCTATCGGGACAGCTATCTTTTTGTTCCCGACGTGGAAGTGGTCAGCGTAAAGAATCTGTGAACGGAAGCGGAGGTGGGGACAACTCGCAAGCAATGTTGCTGAGGTGACCAAGCCCATGAAGCGTGTGGTGACAACCGCCTTTCTGCTCGCTCTGGCCTTAGCTGTCGTGTGGTTCGGCTGTGCGCGCAAGACTTCCCCTGCGCGCCCCAATCTTCCCCCCAACACGACTGTGGCGAACATCCCAGTGGATGGGGACACGCTGTTTGCCCTCGTCACCTTGCACTGGGACGGCGAAGATGACGACGGCTACATAGTAGGCTACGAGTATCGTTACATCACCTACCATGTGCATGCCGGCGACTCGGTGGTCCAGCCCTGGACGCGCACCGACCAGACCCGCGAGACCATTGCCTTCGAATCGAGCGATCTGCTCAACCGCCAGCGCTTTCAGGTGCGGGCAGTGGACAATGATGGTGACGTCGACCCCACCCCGGCAGAGAAGTGGTTCTACACCTATCAGACGGTCTTCCCCACCACAGAGATCTTGACCCCGACCCAGAACCAGCAGTTCTTTGTCATCGAGCAGACCACCGATTGGTGGCTAGGCATTCACCTCATCTTTCGGGCGCGCGACCAGGACGGCGAAGTGGTGGAGTACGCTTGGGCTGTGGACGACGGTGAGTGGCACTGGATGGCCGACACCTCTGTGTACATCGGCCCTGAACATTTTGTGCCGCTGGACGGCAAGCATACGATTCGCGCTACCTGCCGCGACAACACCAACCTGGTCGATCCGGTGGGCGACGCGGTCACGGTGGAACTCATCAAACCCACCTTTAGCAAGCCCATTCTCATTATTGACGAGACGGTGGAGTCGAAATTCCCCTTCGGCATCAGCTTCAAGGACGCCGACGTGGACAGCTTCTATGCGCGCATCTTCGGCACACGCGACTCCTGGGACTATGAAAAGAACGGCATGCCTCCCAAAAAGGTGCTGGGCGAGTACAAGCTGTTGGTCTGGCACGCGGATAATTACTTCACCTATGAGCGCGATGTGCACAGGCTGCCCCAGCACATCAACGACATCATCGACTACTTGAACGTGGGCGGCGATTTCATCATGGGAGGGTGGCGTATTCTCAAGTCGTTTGCCCACGCCGAACCATTTCCCAAGAGCTTCCGCGAAGGTGACTTTATCTACGACTACCTGCACATCATGGTGGCCGACGAATCGCCACCCATTCCTGACTTCAACGGCGCCTACTCCAGCGACACGCTGCGCTTCAGCAGTATCCGCGTCGACTCGCTCAAACTCTCCGAGTCGTACCTGACCTCGATTCCCGTGATTGGGTTGCAATACGTCAATGTCATGCCGCGGCGGGCAGGCTTTACCAGCGTCATTTGGCGCTACAAGAATGACGACTATGTGGGGATCCCGACGTACCGGGGCTACCCGGTGGGCATCCGCTACTACGGCACCAGCTTCGATGCCATAGTGTTGGGCTTCCCGATGTTTTTCATCAAGGAGGAGGATGCCGCGCGCATGGCGCAGGAAATGCTCAGGAGTCTTGGCTATTGATGTCCCTTTTCCAGAGAGAACGTGACGATGAGGAAAACGATGGTGCTCAGGCAGCGTAGTCTTGCCTTGGTGGCGTTGGCAGCAGTCCTGGGGGGCCATCAGCTCTGGGCGGGCAATACCGGCAAGATTGCCGGCGTGGTGGTCGACAAGCAGACCAAGGAGCCGCTGATGGCCTGCAACGTGATGATACGGGGTACCACGTTGGGAGCTGCCACGGATGCAAAGGGGATGTACTACATTCTGCAAGTGCCCCCAGGCAGATACGAGGTGACGGCGTCGTACATCGGCTATCACACCAAGACCGTGGCCAATGTGGAGGTGAAGGTCGACCTCACCACCCGCGTCAACTTTGAGCTGGAGTCGACGGCCATCGAGTTTCCTGAGTTGGTGGTGGTGGCCGAAGAGCCGCTTGTCCAACTGGACATCACCTCCACGCGCAAAACGACCAGCCGCGAGCAGATCGAGCAGACCCCAGGTTTTGAGAGGACCACCGACCTCTTTCTGCTGCAAGGTGGCGCGGTGATTGATGCGGCACCGCAAGCTATTCGCTTCGGGGATGGTACGCAGCTCCAGGTGCGCGATGAGAGCGTCAAGGATATCCATGTGCGTGGCGGCCGCGGCGGCGAAATCCTCTTCATGGTGGATGGCGTGCCGGTGACGCACCCCATCTACGGCGGCCGGGACGTGCTCAACCTGAACGTTGTGGACATCAAGCAGATGGAGCTGCTGACCGGGGCGTTCAACGCCGAGTACGGCCAGGCACAGTCGGGGGTGGTCAACATCACCACGCGCTCCGGAGGCCAGCGGCTGGAAGGTGGTGTCGAGTACAAGTCCTCCGAAATGCTCAACACCTATGCCACCGAGTATGGTTCCTTTTACCTTGGGGGGCCCGAGCCGGTGTCGCGGTTGCTCTCGACGCTGGGACTGCGCTTGCCGGGTTCCTTGAGCTTCTTCTTGTCAGGCAATGGTACCCTTTCAGACACCCCCTACAACAACCACCGCAGGCGCGATGACATCAATATTCTCGGCCTGAAGATTAGGGAGAAACAGGACAACGACGGCAACTTCAACGCCAAGGTCGGTTGGCAATTGACGCAGCAACTCGATCTGGGCTTCTCTTACCATGGCTCCTGGAAGAGCTGGAGCAGCTTTGACTGGCTGTGGAAGAACTATCCCGACCACACGGCCGAGTATGCGCGCAAGAATCAGAATCTCATGTTGCGCATCAACCATACGCTTTCACCGTCGACTTTCTACACGGTCAATTTTGGCTATCTCACCGTGGACTATACCGGCTCGCTGGATGGCAAGTCGCCTGCCGATTTCTGGCGTTTCTACAAAGACGGGGTGGAGTACGACTACTACACCTATGTTCGCAACTTCTCCGGAGCGCCGGACTCGCTCAAGTCAACTATCAAGGCGGCGACCACTGACGGCTATGGCTTTTTTGATGCCCAGAGCTACGAAAACGTCTGGCGAGACGACCACACGAAGACGCTGACGGTGAAGGCCGACATTACTTCGCAGATCCACCCTGAGCATCTGGTGAAGACGGGCTTCTTGGTCCAGTACAACGATATTCACTACGTGGATATCCAAGATGGTGGCGTGAAGCTTTCCAACTACGGGCTGCACGTGTTCAAGAACGAGCCGCCGTTTCCGGCTCCCAACGGGCCGTACAAGGAGTTTGGTCAGAATCGCTGGGTGTTCACTGCCTACCCCACGAGCGGCGGCTGGTACGTGCAGGACAAGTTCGAAAAAGGGTCGCTCATCATCAACGCAGGAGTACGCGCCGATTGGTTCCGCTTGGGCTCGACGGTAGAGAACAAGGCGTGGAAGAAAGCTTGGGAGGACGCGACCGGCTTACGCGCCAACTGGAAACAGCTCAAGTACAAGGTGAGCCCGCGCTTCGGGATCTCGTTCCCCATTTCCGACCGCACGGTGATCTTCTTCTCGTACGGGCACTTTAGCCAGCTCCCTGAGCTCCAGTACATGTACCGCGACCCCTATACGGGAGGCTTCACCGGCAATCCCTTCTTGGACTTTGAGCAGACAATCTTGTACGAGTTTGGCTTCACGCACCAGTTCCTCAATGACTGGGCCTTCGATGTGAAAAGCTACACCAAGGACATCTCCAAACAGGTCGAGACCACCCAACTTCTGGCGGCCCTTGGCCTTCCGGTCTACCTCTACGACAACAAAGGGTACGCCAGGGCGCGTGGCTTGGAGTTCGAATTGGTGAAGCGCTACTCCCATTTTACCTCGGGCAAGTTGAACTACACAGTGCAGTGGGCGACCGGCTACTCCTCATCCGCCTTCGAGAATTACATCCGCTCGCTCACGGATTTCCCATTGCCAATTCGGGAGCGGCGTTTGGGGTGGGATATTCGCCACCAGTTCATCTTGCAGGCGATGTTGGAGGCGCCACCCAAGAAGAACCCGAGGCTCTTTGGTCTCAAGCTTCCCGACAACTGGAATGTGACTGTTCTTTCGCGAGTTTCCTCTGGGCAACCGTACACACCCTACACCCTCGACCCGGTGGTGGCGCAGAAGACTGAGAACTCCGCGAGCGGCCCGTGGACTATGTCCACTGATGCCAAGATTCGCAAGTCATTCAATTTTGGGCCGGTGCGGCTCTCGCTGTTCGTGGACATTTTCAACGTCTTTGACGAGAAGAACACGCAAATCAGCTATGCGTTCAATACCCTTACCGGCAAGCCCTACAAGTACGGCGACGTGGACCCGCAGTTGACGGCGATCAATGTCTACCAGTACCTGAGCTGGCACAAGATCTACAACCTCATGGATCCCCGCCAGTTCTCCACCGGGCGGCACGTAAAGATAGGAACGAGCATTGACTGGTCATTGGACTGAAGATCAGCGATATTTGCTTTCTCCCATGCAGCAGCAACGCCGAGGTGTGGGCTTCCACGCGAGCCCCCGCCGAGGTTTGGCGACTGTGCTCCCCCTCGTGTGGATGCTGGTGTTCAGCGCTTCGGTCTTTGGCCAGGCCCGTGTGGCCTTGGACTGGAAGCTGCACGACGTGGGCAAGGTGCGGCAGTTTGTTTCCAACATCGGCAGCCTTTGGCCCACCTGGGTGTTGTGGGGAAGCTGGACAGGGCTCATCTATTGCGAGTTCCCGCCCGGCAGTTATGAGGAACACGTCGGCGAAGGGGGTATTTGGATTGGTGCCATCACCGGCGCGGACACCGCAGTGTCGGTGACGACTAGCTGGCATTCTGACGTGGAGTTTTTCCCCAGTCCTGCCAAATGGGATACCATCTGGGTGGTGGAAAAGGGAGACACGGTGGACATACCCTACTGGCCGGGTTATACGGCCATTGGCGATCAGGATTTTGTCTGCCGGTATGCCGACTTTCATGTCACCAACATAGCTCTGCACACCCCGCTGTATGTGGACGTGATCCAGACCAGTCACGTCTGGGCCTCGCCGCCTTTGGACGAGATGGTCGTGTTCCGCTATCGGGTAACCGCCACAGCCAAGCCCTTGCAGAACGTGTGGATTGCCTATTGGCTGGACGGGAATGTGGGCTACCGCGGTCCAGGATGGTCGTTTGCCTTAGACGACTATTCGGTCTACTATGCGGACCGGCAGATGGGTGTATCGATCGATGCTCCAGGTGGGCCAGATGGCGACGCGTACAGTCCCATCGCGGTGAAGATCTACCCGCCTCGGGGAATGGCCAAGCTGCGCTGGACGTTCAACTGGATCCAGAACCCGGACTTTGGGCCGCCGGCGCGCGATCCTGACCGCTACCGAGAAATGGCTGCAGGAGTGATTATGCAGGATCAGCTGGACCCCATTGGTTCGCAGTTTTTCATAGCCTTTGGACCGTTCAACCTCCAAGTTGGGGACACTGTGCAGTTTTATGTTGGCGAGATCCTCGGGAAGGGTCTCAAAGGGCTGCTGAAGAACGCTGATCGTTTGGACTGGCTGGTGGCGAACGACTTCAAGGTACCGTCGCCGCCGCCGCGGCCACCACTGCGGGTTGAGACAAGGTCGCACCAGGTAGTGCTGCGCTGGAGGGCACAGCCCGGCGAGCCAGATCCGGAAACTTACCAGGACCCCAATCGCGCCGACCACTGTCCACAGCCGTTTGAGGGGTATCGGGTATACAAGAGCACGGTCGGCCCCTCTGGCCCGTGGACCCTTTTGGCTGAGTATGACGTGCCTGGCAACGACCTTGGAGCCAACACCGGCTTAGCCTACGAGTACACTGATGTAGGGCTGCTCAATAACCTCGAGTACTACTACTCGGTGACGGCGTACTCGAAGCCTGACACCGTGTCGGGTTTTCCTTCGCAGGAATCCAGTGTCAGTGCCAATGTCAAGGTGGTCGTGCCGGGCACTCAGCCGCCTGCTACGGTGGGACAGGTTGCGGTGGTTCCGAATCCCTACCGCGGCGATGTGGCCTACCACTCCTACAACCCGCCTTGGGAACGCCCGAAGGGCACCCGCGAACGGTGGATGGAACAAGATCGCCGCATCCAGTTCATCAACTTGCCAGAGGTGTGCGAAATCGATGTCTACACCTTGGCAGGTGACCATGTGATCTCCATCAGCCACCACGACCCGTACAAGGGGTATGAGGATTGGAACCTGACTTCTGGGGTGGGACAGGCGGTGGCAAGTGGTATCTACCTTTTCACGGTGAAGGACACCAGAACCGGTGCCGTACAAGTGGGCAAGTTCGTGATAATCAAATGACGCGAGCCATCTTGCGTAAGACGGGAAGAAAAGCGATAGTCGTAAGTGTCTATATGAGGTTGGCGGCCTGCAGGTCGGCGGCAGGAGTCATTGCCATTGGCCTCCTGTTGGTGCGGACGTTCCCCGCGCAGGCGCAGTGGACCAACCTGGATTGGAAGCTGCACAATGTGGGCAAGGTGCGGCAGCTGGTCACCAACATGGGCACCTTGGATGACACCCATGACTACGTGCGCGTGAACTACCCGGGGCTGTTGTACTGCGAAATGCCGCCGGGCAGCAACGAGGAGCACGTCTACCAAGGCGGGATCTGGATCGGGGCGATCACTCCGTCGGGGGATACGCTTGTCTCGGTGTCGCGGACTCACTTCACCCCGCATGAGTTTTTTCCCACCGCAGAGCCGTGGGACACGGTCTGGGTGGTGCACAAGGGCGACACGGTGGACATTCCCTATTGGCCGCGCTACGCAGCAGTCTCCGACCAAGACTTTGTCTGCCGGTACAGCGACTACAATATCCTCAACGTCACTGACCACACCCCGCTTTATCTGGACGTGGTGCAGTGGAGCTATGCCTGGAGCTCGCCGCCGCTGGACGAGTTTATCGTGTTCAACTACAACGTAATGCCTACCAAGTTTCCTTTGCGGGAGGTGTACGTCGGCTTTTGGCT
>JACIZP010000277.1 GCA_014359355.1 Calditrichota bacterium
TCCATACTGAATACCGCAGTCAACCAGGTCGCCTTCGCGGGAAATGCCTTCGCCGAAAATGATGTCGAACTGAGCCTCACGGAAAGGTGGAGCCAGTTTATTCTCAGCAAGCAGAAAAGGGGCCTGACGGGGGCGCGAAACGGCTGCGAAACGCAAGAAGCGGTGGCTCTGGGCGAGAAGGAACACGGCCAACCAGGGGAATATTCCCAGCTACTCACCCGCTCCCATAGGCTTGATCTTGCACCCGCACGCGTGGCCGGCTCTTACGCGACCCAGCACAGGACGCTGGAGAAAACTAACCCGGCCCACAGTGGAAGAGGCCGGTCAGTACAGGAGCATCATCTTCTTCACGTCCACAAACTCGCCGGCCCGCAGGCGGCAGAGGTACACTCCAGAGGCGACGCGCGCTCCCTGTTGATCACGGCCGTTCCAGAGCACGGTGTAGTGCCCCGGTCCCCGCCGCTCATTAACCAGCGTGCAAACCAGCTCCCCAGTCACGCTGAACACCTCCATGAGCACGCTGCTCTGCTTGGGAAGACCGAACCTGAGCAGCGTGGAAGCGTTGAAGGGGTTGGGAAAGTTCTGCGCCAAGTAGTAGGCTGTGGGTACCTCCTCGTTGCGCTCCCTGTGGACTCTGGACTTGGTGCGGTGGTAGACCAAGACGCCGCTGCCATCGGACGCAGCATAGATCCGGCTTGGGTCCTTGGGGTCGACGCGGATCTTGGTCACGGCCCCAAAGTGCGGAGGGAGACCTGCTTCCATTGGTTGCCAGTTTGCGCCGGCGTCGTAGCTCACGTAAAGTTCGGTACCAGCTGCGTAGACGACGTTTGTGTCCACCGGGTCAATGGCGACGGATACGACGTAGTGGCCGCTCCCCAGGCGGATGCCGCGGTTGACGGGCTCCCATGACCTCCCCTGATCGTGGGACCTGTGGACCCCCTCAAGAGTGGAAATCGCGGCAAAAAGAGTCCGGGGATTGACGGGGTTTATGGCAAGGTCCATGACCTCACGCCATGTCTCCGATAAATACGCAGGAAAGGCAGGCGCCCACTGTTCTCCTCCATCGGTGGAGATATACAAGCCGTGCGGCTCAGTGATATGGCGGGAGCGGACACCCGCGTAAACAACTTGCGGATTAGTTGGGTCGACTGCCACTAGTTCCACTATGCCCGTTGGCAGACCGCCGTTGCTAGGGTGCCAGGAGTTTCCCCCATCCGGACTCTTGAACAGACCCCCGTACATGGTCCCGCAATAGAGCACGTCGGAATCGAGGGGGTCTGCTACCACACAGAGGGGCAGCAGCGACCTCATGGGGCCGCTCACGTCCAGCCACGACAGCCCGGCATCGCGGCTAACCATGACGCCGTCGAGGAAATAACGGGGTGGTCCTGCTGGGCGAATGTAGGCCGCGTAGAGCGCAGGAGGCGAGGTGGGCGCAATCGCCCGAGAGGAAACCTGCAACTCCCCTATGTCGGCCTCTGCGTCTACCCAGTCTACCCCCCAGTTGTCGCTATAGTAGACACCAGCCCCGTCCACCCCAGTCCAGACGCGTGTGGGGGTCCTTGTGGTATCAAACGCAAGGAAATAGCACTGGCTTGCGACCAGGCCGGTGGCCCGTCTGCACCAAGTCCTGCCCCCATCATATGTTGCATATAGGCCATCGCACGTGCCCAAGAGAAGCCGTGTGGAGTCGAGGGGCAGAATGCAGTTGACAGCAGTGTTCGCCAGACCAGCACTCCGCTCCTCCCACGAAGAACCGCCGTCGCGGGTCACATAGAGCCCATCCAGGGTACCCACATACAGCCACGACGAGCGCGGACCGCCCCAGGCCAACGCGCCGAACTCCACGCGGCGCTGTCTGAAGGAGATCCCTGTAACCTCCCGCCATGGGCTGGTGCCGTCCCCCACGTAGACTCCATCCACCGTGCCTGCCACAATGTCGCGCCCCCCAAGCGTTGGTGGCAGCACGGCTACCACCGGCTGCCCGGCCAGGTTGTAGCTGATGTCCGCCCATAGCCAATCCCCCTTACCTCCTGGTGACCAGTGCCTGCGAAATACCCCATCCCTTGCCCCCAAGAGCAGTGTGTCACCATTGGCGTCCCAGCTCATGTGCAGGGCGGCGCTGCCCGCAAGACCGGCGTTGGCCCAGGTCCAGGTTGCACCACCGTCCTTGGAGATCGTCACTCCCGACGTGGAATAGTTCCCCACGATGAGGACGCCGGGGACTGTAGGATCCACGAGCAGGACTACTGGCGCCATTTTTTGCTGAGGAGGATAGGAGATGCCCTGCCAGGTCACTCCGGCATCCCAGCTAGTGAACAGGACCCAGCGGGTTGCATAGTAAATAGGGTTCCCCACATGAGGCGAAACCACTACATCGGCGATGTCCCAGCCTGATATGTGCGAAGCCAGATTCGGCTGCCAAGCTGGTGCGACGCAAAAGGTCCAGCTGTGCCCGGTATCGCTACTTGCGAATAGTCCCGCTTCGCCCATATGCATGAAGAGCAACTCCGGGCGTGCGGGGCTCCGCACGAGACGTTTCACAGTGCCAGCAATCGGACCCGAGGATGACCAGCGGTCATCACCGGCAACCGAGCGAGACAAGCCACAGCACACCACCGCCCACACAGCGGTGAGAACAGCATACAAGCTGCGTCGGGACGGCATGTTGGTTCCTCCTTGCCGTGAAGACTCACACAGAACCAGGGGCCGGGCCGGCCATGGAGCTCAGCACTCCGTGACTACGGGACGCTCACACATGCCTGGTTCCACGCATTGGCAGCCGCATAACAATACTCTCCGGCCAGAACCCAGTCGAAGTACCGATACCACCCCCTACACACGTCTTGATGGCTCAGCCAGTCGTAATACCAATCGGTGTCATACGGTTTCACATCTGGCCACAGTAACTGCCCGTCACGGTAGAGGGACAGGGCTGGACAGCTCCCGTGGTCGCAGTACCAGTCCACTTGAATTTCATACGACCAGGGTATTACGGTCATGAGGCCTATAGGTCCAGAAAAGCCCAACATGCCATACAGCAAGCAGAAAAGGGGCCTGACGGGGGCGCGAAACGGCTGCGAAACGCAAGAAGCGGTGGCTCTGGGCGAGAAGGAACACGGCCAACCAGGGGAATATTCCCAGCTACTCACCCGCTCC
>JACIZP010000278.1 GCA_014359355.1 Calditrichota bacterium
CGGCGCGCTTCGTTCCGGCAGCAGGCGACGAGAGCCGAGCTTGAGCCTCAAGGACACCGGGCTGCCCCCCAAGGAGCAGCCCGGATAGCCTCGAGCTCAATCCCGCATTCTACGCACCATGATCAAGCGCAGCAGGTGCACCAAAGCCACTGCAGTGGCAGCGATGTAGGTGAGCGCCGCGGCGCTCAGCACTTTCCGCGCCCCTCCCACTTCGCTCTCGCTCAGGAAGCCGGCGGACTGCAGATGCGCTAAGGCCCGCCTGCTGGCGTCGAACTCCACTGGCAGGGTCACCACCTGGAAAAGGACAGCGCCCGCAAAGAACAAGATCCCCAGAGTCATCAGGCTGGGGATGCTGAGCAGCAGACCCACCAGAAAGAGCGGAATCGCCAGCGAGGAGCCAAAGTTTGCCAAGGGTACGATGCTATGCCGGAGACGCAAGGGCAGGTAGCCGGTGGCGTGTTGCTCAGCGTGGCCCGTCTCGTGAGCCGCCACGCCTAGAGCTGCTATCGAATCAGAAGCGTAGACACCCGAAGAGAGTCGGAGCACCTTTTTGGCTGGGTCATAGTGGTCCGAAAGGGTACCGCTTGTCTCTTCAACGGTCACATCGTTGATATTGCTGGCCCGAAGCAGTCGGCTTGCCACCTGTGCGCCGGTCAGGCCGGCGGCGGCGCGGATCTGGCTGAAACGCTCGTAGGTGGAGCGCACCTTGTACTGGGCGTACAAGGCCAGGGCCATGGCCGGCAGCAGGAGCCAATCGTAGGGTGAATAGAACATCGCCAGGTTCCCTCCTCTCGGTTAGGGCTAAAAAGGGCTCAGACTTCCCGCACACTGTTGCTCATTTGACTGTGGCTTCGTGCACTTGGTTCCTTTCTCCAAAAAAGAACCAGGGGCCCTTACCGGCCATACGGCCCGACAGGGCCCCTTTGCAAACCACCCTTCTGCTTAGTTGGCAACCACCTCGATGGACTTTGGTTTGGCTGCTTCGCTCTTGTGGAGAATGACCTTGAGCACGCCATCACGGAGCTGTGCCTCGATGCGCGTCGGGTCTATGTTAGAAGGTACGTGCAGGCTGCGGCAGAAACGGCCGTAAACCCGCTCGCTCAGGTACGGCGCCTGAGCCGTCTCCTTCTTCTTCTCGCCGCTGATGACGATCAGACCATCGTGATAGTTGACCTTGACGTCTTCCTTCTTCACCCCCGGCAGGTCCAGGGAGACAATCCACTCGTTTTCTGTCTCTACCACATCCATCCGGGGAGCCCAGTTGCATTCGTCAATCTTCTCGGATTCGCCCAGGCCCATCTCGTTTAGCCAGCGCGCCCATCGCTCTGCGCGGCGAAGTGCTCTCTCGCGCAACACATCCCAATCTTCCATAGCCATCGTCTTCACCTCCTGTTTTCGTGATGACCACTTCGCCCCGCATATTTGCAACCCTTGTGCCAAGGCGCACTGTGCTCACCGGGCAACCTGCAAGGCTTGTACAATCAAAGGGCTAAGGATCTGCCATGTTTTTTTCTGGAGTTGCTGCCAATGGTGCCACAGTGACAGCTTGTCTGTCAGCCTGCCTGCCGCAGCACGTGCAGTGAGAACCACCTGTCAAAACGCCGCGAGCTGGCTTCTCTCTACCCCAAGGATGCGGAGGAACTCCTTTGCCACCGGCGACAGGTATTTCCCTTTCCGGATGGCCACCCCGTAGCCCAGCTCGCCAAAGTACTCGGTCACGGGGATCATGGCCAGTGGCTGGGCATCTTGGCGCGACAAGGAGATGCCGGAGATAATGGTCACTCCGAGGCCTCTGCGGACATATTCCTTAATGACCTCGGCGCCCCCAGTCTCGATTTTTACCGTGGGCCACAGGCCCGCACGTTCGAACACCTCGTCGATGCGCCTCCTGATGGAATTGCCGCGCTCGTACAGGATGAGGGGCTCCTTGGCAATCTCCCGGAGCGTGACGCGGGCGCGCCCCGCAAGACGGTGGCCCGGCGCCGTGCACAGGAACATATCGTAGCGGGCAATCTCAAAGAAATCCATGCCGCCGAAATCGTTCCAGGAGGCGGTAATGCCAAAGTCGATTTCGCCGGCAAGGACCATGGCCAGAATCTCACTGTCCAGGATGCGGTTCATGATGGTCACCTGCACGTCTGGGTGGCGCCTCTGGAACTCCTCGACGCATTGCGGCAATCGGTACATCATGAACCCCCGATAGGCAGCAAGAACAATCCGTCTGCTCCCCTTATGCGCCAGCTCGGCAAAGTGCGCCTCCAGGTCGTCGAGCTTGCGAATCACGGCAGCGGCGTACTCGAACAGGACCTTGCCATTTTCGGTGAGCTGAATGCCCTTGCCCACACGTTCGTAGAGCTTGACCCCTAACTCTGCCTCCAATGCTGTCACCTGGTGGCGGAGGGCTGACGGGCCAACGTTCAGGCGCCGGGCGGCGAGAGCACAGCGGTTGTCGCGCGCGCTCCAATAGAAACCTGCCCGCTGTTGCAGTTGCATCGTACTTCTCCTCGGATCGTCTCACCT
>JACIZP010000279.1 GCA_014359355.1 Calditrichota bacterium
ATCGAACAGAAGGTGGCCGAACGAACGGTGGAACGCTGCCTCGAGCTCTACCGCCAAGCGTGGGAAAGAGCCGCCAGCCTCAGCATCAAACTGGAGAGCTTTGAGGCGGACCCTCGGCTCGCGCAGATCGCCTCGGCAAGTGAGACATGCCTGCTCTTCTCATGGGAGATCCTCGTTAAAGATACCAGTTTTGGGATCAACATCTGCCTGCCGCTTTTCGTTCTTGATCCTTTGCTGCGGCAGCTGGCCACTCACAACTGGTTGACGGCCTCCGCAAGGCGGAGCACCCCCGAGACCAAGCGGCAGATCGGCGAAGTGCTCGAGGCCACTACCATGACAATGCGCGTGTATTTGGGCCATACGAGCATTACCCTCAAGGAGCTCCTGGATCTGCAGATTGGCGACGTTCTGGTGTTGGATCAGAAGATCAATGAGGGCCTGCTCGTGGAGGTGAACGGGGCGAGACTTCTCCTGGGTAAGGGGGGTGTGGTGGGGCGGAGCAGAGCGGTGCAAATCATCGACTGGATTGACAACGAGGTGTAATGGCCATGGATGCAAGGGACGCCAGTTTCCGAGACCTAATCGCCAAGTTGGCCGAGGCCAGTACTGCCCAACTGACCGCGATAAGTAGCGTGCCAGTACAAGTGGCTGTGAGCGAGGTGGGAGGCTTCGACCCGCGGGTGGTGCGCGCGGCCTTCTCCGGACCGCCGCTGACCGTGCAGGTTGGCTGGGCGGAGCAGGACTTGGGCGCGCTGATTTTTGTGGACCGGCAGTTCTTTTTGCAGGCAGCGGCTTTGATCACCGGCAAGGAGACGCCGCTGGATCCTGAGGAGCGCGGCGACCGTGCCGAGCTGGAGGGGATCTTCCGTCTGTCCCTGGATGCAGCAAGCGAAGCGCTGCGGGAACTCAGCGGCGGAGATCTCCAATTTGGCCCCTTGCATTTGCTGAGCGAAGGTTCGCCGGATGTCGGGCCCTTGACCGGCTTCAGCATGGCCTCCTTGCATGTGTCCGTTGGCGAGCTGGTTTCCCGTGTCGTCTGTCTTGCTTCGCGGCAGATGGTAGCCGATCTGTTGGGCGACGTCCAGGCGGATACCTCAGGTCAGGAGGCCGGATTGGCGACCGATCAGGTGCGCGTGCGGCCAGGGGCCTTCGCACCGTTGGAGGATACGACCTACACGGTGGGCAGCGGCCGTAGCCTGGACCTCCTCATGGACATAGAGCTACCGGTCTCGGTGGAACTTGGCCGGGTGAACATGACGATTCGCAGCATCTTGGGCTTGGGCCCGGGCGCCGTTGTTGAGCTTGACAAATTCTCTGGCGAACCCGTGGACCTGCTGGTGAACAACAAGAAGTTTGCCGAAGGAGAGGTCGTGGTGGTTGATCAGAATTTCGGCGTGCGCATCACCGCCTTGGTGGGTGCGGCCGAGCGCCTGAATGCCGCACGAGAAGGGAGGTCAGAATGAGCCAGGTTGCGCGGCGCAGACTCGGCAAGATGCTTCTTGGCAGCTTGGCAATCGTCCTGGTAGGCGCCACAGCCGTGGTCGCACTGCAGGGGTTCTCTGCACAAACCACTTCGCCAGGCGGCGGCCTTCGTCTGGCCGAGGGGACTCCACCGGCCCTGAACACGGGGATGCTGCTCCTGCGCACGTTGGCTGTCTTGGGTCTGCTGGTGGCAATCATTTATTTGGGTGCCTGGGGCATTCGCCGTCTGGCTGGGCGAAATGCTCCGGGCGCACCGTCCTCGAAGTTGCAGGTATTAGGCTCCGTCTTCCTTGGCCCCAAGCGGGCACTTTACGCTGTACATGTTCTGGACCGCGTGCTCATAGTTGGTGTCACCGAGGCGCAAATTAGCCTGCTCAGCGAGATTGCCGATCCAGAGAAGGTAGCGGCCTTTGTCGGCCACACGGCCAAGGGACCGACAGGGCGCCCGTTTGCCTCGTACCTGAGTAGTCTGTTGAAGGGTTCCCATGTCGCTGCGTCGTAGGAGAGTGCGGCGCCGGACGTCTCGCCGGCGACTTGTAATGCTCGGGGTAGCGTGCCTCACTCTGCTCGTCTTGGCAGCAGGTGTGGCAGCGCAGGACCTGGGCATCCCCAAGATCAGCGTCACGCTCGACCGTGCCCAGAAGCCCGGCGAAGTGGCGGTGTCGTTGCAGATACTGCTGTTCCTCACGCTCCTTTCGCTGGCGCCGGCTTTTGTGATCATGGTGACTTCTTTCACCCGCATCGTGGTCATCTTGTCGTTTTTGCGTCATGCGCTGGGCACGCAGCAGGCACCACCCACGCAGATCCTTGTCGGGTTAGCGTTGTTCTTGACGGTGTTCATCATGAGTCCGGTGTGGAATGACATCAACCGGGGGGCGTTGCAGCCCTACATGCGGGGTGAGCTGCCGCAGAAAGAAGCGTTTCGCAAGGCGGTTGAGCCTCTTCGGGACTTTATGTTCCGCCAGACTCGGGAGAAAGACCTGGCGCTGTTTGTCAGTTTGGCAAAGATGGAGAAGCCTGAAAGCCGGGCGCAGGTGCCTACGCATGTGCTCATACCGGCCTTTGTCATCAGCGAGCTGCGCATCGCCTTTCAAATTGGGTTTCTCCTGTACGTTCCTTTTCTCTTGTTGGATTTGGTCATTTCCAGTTTGCTCATGTCCATGGGCATGCTGATGTTACCGCCGGCGATGATTTCCTTGCCCTTCAAGCTGCTGCTCTTCGTTCTGGTGGACGGCTGGAATCTGATCGTCGGCTCCATTGTGGCAGGATTTGCTTAGAGGAGGTCGGCGGATGACCGAGGAGTACGTTCTTCATGTTGCCTATCAGATGTTCTACACGGCGTTGCTGCTGTCCGCGCCGGTGTTGCTGGCGGGCCTCATTGTGGGCGTGGCAGTGGGCATGCTGCAGGCGGTAACCCAGGTGCATGAAATGACGCTGACTTTTGTGCCCAAGATCTTGGCCGCGGTAGTCGCCCTTATCATCTTCATGCCGTGGATGTTGCGCACGCTCATCGGCTTCACCTTGCGACTGTATAGCCAGCTGCCCATGTTGAGCAGGTGAAACGGGTTCATGGTCGAGCTGAAACTGAACGAATTGTTGTTGGCCTTTGTGGCCTTGGCACGCATTGCCACGGTGGTGGCGGTCTACCCGCTTTTCGGCCATCAGAGTGTGCCGGCGGCGACCAAGGTTGGCTTATCGCTCTTGCTCACCGCGCTGCTTTTTCCTTCGCTGCGGGGTGCGCACGCCGAGCTGCCCCTGCAGGTAGTGCCGCTCCTTCTGGTGCTTACCAAGGAGGTGCTGATAGGCATGGCCATTGGGTTCGTGGCGGCAATGCTCTTCGCAGGGGTTGAACTTGGCGGGACGTTGGTGGGCATGCAGATGGGCCTGGCGATTGTGACGACTATCGACCCGCAGACCCGCGAGCAGGCATCGCTGGTTGGACAGGCGCAGCAATTGGTCGCCCTGTTGCTCTTCTTAGTCATCGACGGCCACCACTTCCTGCTCAGGGCGCTGTTCCACAGCTTCGATGCCGTGCCGATTCTTGGCGGTTCGCTCAGCGGCGGTGTGGTGGAAAAGGTGGTGCGGATGGCCGGTGCCATCTTCAGTGCAGGTGTGCGCATCGGTGCCCCGGGGATCGTGGCGCTTTTGCTCACCACGGTGGCCTTGGGAGTTCTTGCACGCACCGTGCCTCAGATGAACGTGTTCTTTGCGGCGTTGCCTGCGAACATCGCCATTGGGCTTTTTGTGTTGGCCCTGTCCCTGCCGGTTTTTGCAGTGGCCTTCAGGAAGCTCTTTGCGGAGTTCCAAGTGGACCTGGCGGCGTTGTTGAAGCTCATGTAGCGACGGCTGTGCTATGCCCGAGTGGTCTTTTCAAGATAGGACGGAACCGGCAACTCCTAAGCGGCGGCGCGAAGCAAGGGAGAAGGGCAACGTCCCGCGCAGCGTGGAGGTCAATTCGGCCCTGATCCTGCTGGTGGGCGTCGGGGCGCTGTGGGCCACCGGCGGGCTTTTCCTGGGCCAATTGAGCAAAATCACCAAGGCGGTGCTTGGCGGAATGGCAGACATTGAGCTGACGCCGGAATCTCTGCCTACTTTGGCCTTGGCTGGTGCAGAAGCCGCATTTGCCATGATGGCCCCGATCGTTCTGGTCTTGATCGCCGTCGGCCTGCTGGCCAACGCGGCGCAGGGAGGGCTGGTGCTGTCCACCGAGCCGCTCACGCCACGGCTTACCAAGATCAGCCCGGTGCGTGGACTGCAGCGCCTCTTTTCAGCGCGCTCAGCGGTGGAGCTGGCCAAAGGGGTGTTCAAGCTGGTCGTGGTGGCGGTGATTGGTTTTGCGACCATGTATGCGCACTTTCGCGAACTCTTTCCCCTGGTAGAGCAGGGAGCAGGGCAGATCCTGGGTTTTGCGGCGCGGGTGGCATTCGACGTCGTGTTTCGCGCAGCCTTGGCCCTGTTGGTGATGGCGGTGTTCGACTTTGCTTATCAGCGGTACGAGTGGGAGAAGAATCTGCGCATGACCAAGGAGGAGGTCAAGGAGGAGTATCGACAAACCGAGGGCGATCCCCTGGTTCGGGCGCGCATCCGCAGCCTGATGCGCGAGCGCAGCCGCAAGCGCATGATCGCCAGCGTGCCCAAGGCTGATGTGGTGATCACGAACCCCGTGCACGTGGCCGTGGCCTTGATGTACCGCGTCCACGAGATGGCCGCACCGAAAGTGGTGGCCAAAGGCGCCAGGCGCGTGGCCGAGAAGATCAAAGAGGTGGCACGGCAACATGACATTCCCATCGTCGAAAACCCCTGGCTGGCGCAGATGCTCTTCAAGAAAACCCAGGTCGGGCAAGAGATCCCGCTTGAGCTTTACCAGGCTGTAGCTGAGATTCTCGCCTATGTCTATCGGCTGAAGAGCGGGCTCTACAGCAGAGCCTATGCCAGGCCAACCCGATAGGAGGTTCCTATAGATGGCTTCACCGCTCCGCTCCTTAGGAAGCAACGGCGATATCATCCTCGCTGTGGGCGTGGTGGTCATCCTGATCGTCATGATCTTTCCCATGCCCACGCCGCTCATGGATTTCCTCTTGGCCATGAACATCGCCCTGGCGCTGACGATTCTGCTAGTGTCGATGTACATCACGCAGCCGTTGCAGTTTTCCGTTTTCCCTGGGTTGCTGCTGGTGGTGACGTTGTTCCGCTTGTCCTTGAACGTGGCCACGACCCGCCTGATTCTCGGCAATGCCTTCGCCGGGCAGGTGGTGTCGGCCTTTGGCAACTTTGTGGTGAAAGGCAACTACGTTGTCGGTCTCATCATCTTCTTGATTCTGGTCATCATCAACTTCGTGGTCATCACCAAGGGTGCCGGGCGGATTGCTGAGGTGGCCGCGCGCTTCACTTTGGATGCGATGCCCGGCAGGCAGATGGCCGTGGACGCCGACCTTAACGCCGGCCTCATCGACGAGGCTGAGGCGCGACGCCGGCGCGATGAGATCAGCCGGCAGGCCGACTTTTACGGAGCGATGGACGGCGCCAGCAAGTTCGTGCGCGGCGATGCAGTTGCCGGTTTGGTGATTACTTTTCTCAACATTGTCGGCGGCATCATCATCGGCTTGGCGCAGATGAAGATGAGCATCGGTGAGGCGCTGCGCACCTACACGGTGCTCACCGTGGGCGACGGGCTTGTGTCGCAGATCCCGGCGCTCATCATCTCCACCGCCGCGGGCATCGTGGTCACCCGCACGGCTTCGGAGTCGAATCTTGGCCGTGAGGTCGTCACGCAAATCTTTTCCAACCCCCGCGCCATTTTCGTCACCTCGGGGGTGCTGTTGTTCCTGGCGATTGCGCCTGGGTTGCCGACCGTGCCGTTTCTGCTGATGGCCGGCGCCACAGGGTTCATAGGCTACCGGGTCAGGGCCACGCAGCGCCAGGCGGCGGCGGTGAGCGCCGAGCCCAAGAAGCCCGTGGAACCTGAGAAGGAGGTCGAGGAATACCTGCGCGTCGACCCCTTGGAACTGGAGATCGGCTATGGGCTGATCCCTCTGGTTGACCCTGAGCAGGGCGGCGATATTTTGAATCGTATCGCCCAGATGCGCAAGCAGTTCGCCATGGAGGTGGGCCTGGTCCTGCCGCCCATCAGAATCAGGGACAACATTCAGCTGAAGCCGAACCAGTACGTGATCAAGGTGCGGGGCGAAGAGGTGGCGCGCCACGAACTGATGCTCAGTCGCCTTCTGGCTCTCAACCCAGGCACTGCCAGCGAGGAGGTGGAAGGAATCAAGACGGTAGAGCCGGCTTTCGGACTCAAGGCGAAATGGATTGAGCCTTCCAAGCGCGAACAAGCGGAAGTGGCTGGGTACACGGTGGTGGAGCCGGCGGCGGTGCTCATCACGCACATGATGGAGGTGCTGCGCGCCCAGGCGCACCGCATCCTGGGCCGCCAGGAGGTGAAGAACCTGCTCGACACCTTGAAGAAGGACCACCCCGCGGTGGTCGAGGATCTGATCCCCAACCAGCTCAGTCTGGGCACGGTTGAACGTGTCCTGCAGAATCTGCTGAAAGAGGGTGTGCCGATCCGCGACCTGGTGACGATACTGGAGACGCTGGCCGACTATGCGCCGATGATAAAGGACGTCGACACCCTGACCGAGCTGGTGCGGCAGAGCTTGGGGCACGTCATTGCCCGACGGTGTCAGGATGAGGATGGGGTGGTGCGGGCCATCACCCTCGACCCCGAGATTGACGACTTGCTCAGGAAAATGAGCGAGGACATGAAACGCGGGGCAGCAGTCGACTTGGGGACTGGGGTGGCTCTGCCGCCCGATACCTTGCGGCAACTCTATCGCGCCGTGACCAGCGAAATCGAGCAAGTCGTCAAGCAAGGGCGGCAACCGGTCGTCGTCACTTCCCCGCAGTCGCGCATCTATTTCCGCCGGCTCATCGAGCCAGTGTTGCCCAACGTGGCGGTGATCTCGTTTGCCGAGCTCCCCGCCTCGGTGAACGTCGAGTCGATCGGAACAGTGAGGCTCAGGCATGATCGTGAAGCGGTACCGAGCCCGGTCGGTGCATAAAGCCCTCGCCCAGGTGAAGGCGGAGCTGGGCGAAAACGCGGTTATCCTGAAGACCTACAAGGTGCCGAAGCAGGGCATCCTTTCTTGCCTGCACCCGGAGGAGGTCGAGGTCGTCGCGGCGCTGGAGGATAGTGCGGGGGCAGGCCAGGTACGTCAGGAGCAGAAGGGTGCGTCTTCCTCCAGCGCGACCGGCAGACGCCAGAGCTTTGACCGAATCATGTCCCTGTCGGCGGAGCCGTGTCTGAGGATGGACTCCGGCAACGGTACCCCAGGGCGTGAGGGAGCACAGGGTCACGAGGGCGGTGTAGCAACACAGGAAGCGAGCTCCGCCCAGCGCCGACTTCTCCCCGACTCTGTTTTGGCCAGGGAGCGCACGGCGTTGATCAGGAGCGGTGTCCACCCAAGGTTGGCGGCGCAATTGGTGCGTACGGCAGCTTATGCCCTCGGGGGCGACGAGCCGACAAGCTGCGAGCGCCTGCGCGAGCGAATTGTGCTGCAGATTGCGGGGCTTATTCGCACAGCCGGCCCGCTCAACTGCCGGAGCGGCACGCCCAAAGTGGTGGCTTTTGTCGGCCCCACCGGAGTGGGCAAGACTACCACTTTGGCCAAGTTAGCGGTAAGCGGCAAGTATCACTACAAGAAGAAGATTGCGCTGATCTCTGCCGACACCTATCGCATGGCCGCGTTGGAACATTTGAACACTTTTGCCGGGATCGCGCAATTGCCCATGAGCGCCGTGTACACGCCGGAGGAGCTGCGGGCGGCCATAGAGTCGCACCGAGGGTGCGACCTCATCCTGATCGACACTGCAGGTCGCGGCCAGAGCGATGAGGAGCACATTGCAGAGCTGAAGCAGATTCTGGAGGCGGCCCAGGCCGTGGAGGTGCACCTGGTGCTGCCGGCCAATATGAAGGAGGCCGACTTGGTGGCCAATGCCCGGCGCTTCGGTGTCCTGCCGGTGCACAATCTAATCGTGACAAAGGTGGACGAAACCAGGACGCTGGGGTCGTTGCTCAATGTGCTGGGCAAGATCGGCAAGCCGATCTCCTACATCACCACGGGGCAGAGCATCCCCGAGGACATAGAGTTGGCCAATCCGCAGCGTTTGGCGCGCATGATGGTGAGGTGGTGAGCGATGCAACGGGATCAGCTGGCGACGGTACGCGAAATCGTCCGCCAATCCCCCGAGGTCGCCTGCAGGCTCATGGCGGTGGGCAGCGGCAAAGGGGGCGTGGGCAAAACAAACATAGCCATCAATCTCAGCCTGGCACTCGTGCAATTGGGGAAGAAGGTCTTGCTGGTCGATGCCGACCAGAGTCTGGCGAACATCGATCTCCTGTTGGGGGTCACGGTTTCCAACAGCTGGCGGGAAGTCATGCTGGGCGAGAAGACCATAGAGCAGGTGCTCTTTCAATACGACGGCGGACTGGTGGTTCTGCCCGGAAGTGCTGGGCTGAGTGCGCTCTACACGGGGCGACCGAGCCCGGCGCGGTGGCTGGTGGAACAGCTCGGGCCGCTGCGCCGGCGCTACGATTTTGTCATTCTCGATACCGCAGCAGGCCTCACCATGGAGATCGTCGAGGTGCTCGCCTGCACCGACGAAGTGCTGGTGGTGACGACGCCTGAGCCGACCGCCATCAACGACGCCTATGCGCTGGTGAAGGTACTGCACCATGCGCAGCCGGAGCTGCCGTTGCGGCTGCTGCTGAACATGGTGGAATCGCGGCAAGAAGCAGACGAGGTGTGGGAGAGGTTT
This sequence comes from Calditrichota bacterium, assembly GCA_014359355.1. Lineage (NCBI taxonomy): Bacteria > Pseudomonadati > Calditrichota > Calditrichota bacterium. The sequence goes on from JACIZP010000279.1 coordinate 8,800, forward strand.
TCGCTGGTGGTCCGGCACTTCCTTGGTCGCGAGATCGTGTATGCCGGCCACATCCTGGCCGACTGGAGTGTACCGCAGGCGGTCAAACGGCAGCGCCCCCTGCTGCTTGAATACCCAGTGGCTGGGGCGTCGGTATGTATTCGTGAGGTGGCGCGGTCGCTGCTGCACACGCAACTCTCGGCTGCCGGAGGGCATACCTCATGCGCCATATGATCGTCGTGCTGGCAGCATCGCTCGCGTTCCTGACCATCGTCATGTGCGTGTTCGGCAACGTCTCGTTCGCGACAATGCTCATGCGGGCGGCCGTGGTCGGTGGTGTGGCGCTGGTGGTGGGTTTCATCGTGGTGAGCACTTGGGTTGCCTTCTCCCTGGTAGGCACACGCACTGAGGCCCGGCGGCCGGGAGAGGCTGTCCAGGCGAGCGAATCGGCTGAGAAGAGCCCAGGGCGCTGAACATAGGGAAGTGGGAAGAGGGTGGTGAAGGGTAGAGGTTCCCAAATCGTGGCCAGATACGCGAGTGCGGAGCAGCTTTCCGAGCGCGAGCGGCGGATCCTCCGCTATCTGCCTTTGGTGAAGCGGGTCATCGGCCGGATGTTCGGAACGCTGCCTTCCTTCGTCGATCGCAAGGAGCTTTTCCAGGCCGGAGTCGTGGGGCTCATCCAGGCCGTCGACCAGTACGACCCGTCCGTGGGTACAAAGTTGGAAAGCTACGCCATACCGCGCATCCGTGGGGCGATTCTGGACAGCTTGCGCGAGATGGACTGGGCGCCGCGTTCCTTGCGCCACAAAGCCTCGCTCATCGAACGGGCTATCGACAAGCTGTGCGCCAAGCTCGGGCGGGCGCCGTCGGAAGGAGAGATTGCCAGAGAGCTCGGTGTGAACCTGGAACAGTATCGGACAATGGTGGGCGAGGTGGGCGCGGCACGCTTGCTCTCCCTGGACCATCCCTTTTGGGAGACGGAAGAGGGCGAATGGGTAGACGACGAAGTGCGCCTCAGCGATCCCTCGGCGCACATCGAGGAGCAGGTAGACCGCAAGGACCTGCAAGAGAGAGTGGTGGCACTGCTCCGCGCCTTGCCCGAGCGTGAACGGCTTATCATGGTGCTCTACTACTACGAGGAGCTGACTTTCAAGGAAATTGCTGCCATTTTGGGGGTCACCGAGTCGCGGGTCTGTCAGCTGCACACACAGATCGTCTTGAGCATCCGCAGTCAACTGCGGAGGGATGAGCGGATGATCACGTGAGGGTGTAAACCATGCCCGATTCTCTGGACAATGCCCGTCCCTTAGCGCCACTGCCAGCTGACACCGACTACCGGGTCATGCCTAGGGTGCGCGAGCAGGACCGGGAACGCCGCTTCGACTCCCTTTTCCAGGAGCAGCAGGGGAATCGCAAGAAGCCAGAACGAGAACTGGAGCAGACAGCCCCTGTGCAGCTGGACACCTTCGAGAGACACGACGCTGCACCGCTCACTTCGCAAGGGGACACAGGGAAAGAAAGCAAGAGCCACTTGGGGCAAAACCTGGACATTTCGGCATAACGCAGGAGCGGATATGATCAAAGGATTCGAGTACTCCACCGAAGGGATGAACGCCACAGTGTTGGTGCAGGACATCATCGCCAACAATCTGGCCAATGTGAGCACCACAGGCTTCAAGAGTGGCAAGCTGTTCATCTCCCTGCTAGAGCAGGTGGACGCCGGCGCGCAATTGCAGGAGAAAGAGGCCTTCGACCTTAGCCAAGGTGCCTTGAAAAAGACCGACAACCCTTGGGACCTCGCCCTCGAAGGTCCTGGATTCTTTGTCGTGCAGTCGGCGCGTGGCACATTCCTCACCAGGAATGGCGCGTTCTCCCCGGATGCGGAGGGTTACCTGGTGACCCAGGACGGCTCTTTCGTGCTTGGGGAGCGGGGCCGCATCATGGTGGGTGAGGGGGTGACCATCGGCCAGAAAGGCGAAGTGATGAAGGACGGTGTGCAAGTTGACCGCCTGCGCATCGTCCATTTTGCCGACGCTCGGGTCATCGAGCGCCACGGCCAGGGCCTGTTTGCCGTGGCGGCAGACGCTTCGCCCATGGAGACCCCGCCGGAGACCCGGGTGCATCAGGGCTACCTGGAGCAATCCAACGTCGACCCACTGCGGGAGATGGTGGCCATGATGTACGCCTTCCGCCTGTTCGAGGCCGACGCTAAGGCGCTGAAAAGTCAAGATGACACCCTTGGCCGCGCCGTCAACGAAGTGGCGCAGGTCAGGTAACCGGATAGTCAAGAAAGGAGTCGAGCAATGAACCGCGCAATGCATGCCGCTGCCACCGGAATGAATGCGCAGCAGCTTTACATCGACACCATTGCGAACAACCTGGCCAATGTGAACACGACCGGGTACAAGAGGAGCAAGGTGGAATTTCAGGACCTCCTCTACGAGACGATCCGCCCCGCAGGCGCGGTGACCACCTCCGGGGTGGAGACGCCGGTGCAGCTGCAAGTGGGGTGCGGCACGCGACCGGTGGCCACGCCCCGCATCTTTACCCAGGGCGACCTCACCTCCACCGGCAACGCCTTGGACCTGGCCCTCCAGGGAGATGGCTTTTTTCAGATTCGGCGTCCGGACGGAGTGACCGTCTACACGCGGGACGGATCGTTCAAAGTCTCGGCGGATGGTAAGCTTGTTACCGCCGCTGGCTATGTGGTGCAGCCAGAGATCAGCCTCCCGCTGGAGACGCAAAGCGTGCACATTGGTCGTGACGGCACCGTCACCGTGACGGTCGCAGGGAGCAGTGAGCCTTATGAAGTTGGCCAGTTGGAGCTCGCCCGCTTCATCAATCCTGCTGGCTTGAAGAGCATCGGCGACAATCTCTACGAAATGACCGTTGCCTCCGGAGAGCCCATTCTCGGCACGCCACAAAGCGAGGGTTTCGGCGAGGTGCTGCAAGGCTATCTGGAGGCCTCCAATGTAGAAGTGGTCGAAGAAATGGTGAGCATGATCGTCGCGCAGCGTGCCTATGAAATCAACTCCAAAGCGATCCGCACTGCCGACGACATGCTGGGCATCGTCACGAACCTGAAACGGTAAGGCTATGTCCTGGCGATTCCGCCACATCGCATGCTGGCTGTTCTGCCTCATAGCAGTTGCCATTTGGGGAGAGATTGGTCTCTGCCAACTGGCTGCGGAGCGTGTCATTCGCCAAGCGATTGCCCAGTACGTGCTTAAGGCGCGCCACAGTTCTGCAGAACAGATTGAGGTGTCCTGCGGGGCGGTGCCAGGCGCGCTGCAGACGGCGGTCGCCGCAGCCGACAGCCTGCGCGTGAGGCCCACCAATGGCGACACCGAGCTTCGCGGCAAGGTCGTCTTTTCCATTGAGGCGGAAAGAAATGGCGAGGTGGTCGGCCGGGGGCATGTGGTGGCTACGGTGCGAGTCTTTACCGAAGTGGTTGTGGCCCGCCGACGACTGGACCGAAACGAGATGCTTTCCGTGGCCGACGTGGGACTCGAACGGCGCGAGCTCACCCGGATCGGAGGAAACCCGGTCTGCAGCCTCGCGGAGGTGCTGGGCAAGCGCACCCGGCGCATCGTGCCTGCCGGCCAAGTTCTGCGCCGTGAGGACATCGAGCTTCCGCCAATAGTCAGACGGGGCGAGACGGTGACCCTGCTGATGACCACAAAAAACCTGAGCGTGAGCTTGAAAGTCACCGCCCTGCAGGACGGGGTAATGGGGGAGCGCATCACCGTTAGGGCGGAGGATGGGAAGCGCTACCCGGCGGAGGTGAAAGAACCAGGCCTGGTGCTCCTCAGGCCATAGAACGGGAGAGGGGCTATGCGAAAACTGTTGTTTGCCGTGACCACTGGCGCTTTGCTCGCTTGGGGCCCAGGTTCCTTGCCGGCCCAGGGGATGATGGGCAACTCCCTGTACGCGGACCACAAGGCCCACCGTGTCGGTGACATCATCACCGTCTTGGTGGTGGAAGAGGCCGTTGCTTCCAGCAAGGCCAGCACGTCAACGGACAAGAACACCGGCGTGGAAGTCGACGTACGCGGCGGGATGAAGGAGAAGAGTTTTCTGCCGCTTGCGGGCATTCGCGGCGGAGCAGGTAACGATTTTTCCGGCAAAGGCCAGACCGAGCGGCAGGGTGTGCTCAAGGCCCGCATAAGCGCCACGGTCGTCAACGTCCGCGAAAACGGTGATCTTGAGATCGAGGGAAGCCGTGAGGTGATCGTCAACGGCGAGCGGGAATTGACCACTATCAGGGGTGTGGTGCGCCCCAGTGATATCTCCACGCAAAACACCGTCTATTCCTACAACGTGGCTGAAGCGCAAATTGCCTACAAAGGAAGTGGCGCGGTGCATTCTGGGCAAAAGCCCGGTTACCTAGCGCGCCTGCTCAACTGGTTGTTCTGAACTGGCCTGTCTTGCCCCTGAGGGTACCTCAAGTTGGCGGGACGGCTGCCGATAATAGGTACGGGGTGTTATGCGAAACCGTGAAATCAAGGCATGGAGACGTAGGCAGCTCCTGCAGCTGAGCAAAGCTTTGTTGCTGAGCGCCTGCGGGGTCCTTCACGCTGCTGCCTTTGCGGGTGTCCGGGTGAAGGACCTGGCTACGGTGGAAGGGGTCAGAGAGACGCCTCTGGTTGGCTATGGCCTGGTTGTCGGCCTGGATGGCACCGGAGACGGCCGTAACTCCATGGTCACTGTCAGATCGGTGCGCAACATGCTCCTGCGCTTCAACATCGAGGTGCCGCAGGAGCGGTTGGTGGTGCGCAACGTGGCCGCAGTCATGGTCACCGCCTCCTTGCCTCCCTTCGCCCGGGCCGGTACGCGCATCGATGTGACCGTCTCGTCCATGGGCGATGCCAGGAGTCTGGAAGGCGGCACCCTGTTGATGACGCCGCTGACGGACCACCAGGGCACGGTCTACGGCGTCGCCCAGGGGGCGGTGTCCATCGGCGGCTTCAACGTGGAGACCATCGGCGGGGAACGTTACCGCAAGAACTATTCGGTGGTCGGACGGGTACCGCTGGGGCTGCTCGTCGAACGGGATGCGCCCACCTGGCTGCCGCAAGGTGGCCTCCTGACGTTGGCGCTGAAGGAGCCGGATTTCACCTCGGCGATGCGCGTGGCCGCAGCCATAGACAGTGCCTTGGGGCAAAAGGTGAGCAAGGCATTGAGCGCCAGCACCATTACCGTCGCCGTTCCAGGAGAATTTCAGGACGAGGCTGGTATGGTGCGTTTGGTAGCCACCATTGAGGGGCTGGAGGTCAGCCCCGACCAGGTAGCACGGGTGGTCATCAATGAGCGGACAGGGACCGTGGTGGTGGGAAAGGACGTGCGCCTTGCCGAGGCGGCGGTCTCCCACGGCAACCTCACCATCCAAGTGCGTGCCATTCCAGTCATCTCCCAACCTGCTGCCTTCTCACAGGGGCGGACAGTGGTGGTCCCCCAGACCATGACCACGGTCAACGAGAATGGTAAAGGGAGCGTCATGGTCATGGAAGGCAATGCGACGGTGAGCGATCTGGCCCAAGCCCTGAACGCTTTGAAGGTGACGCCGCGGGACATGATCTCCATCTTTCAGGCCCTGAAGCAAGCTGGCGCTTTGCGTGCCGACCTGATCATCATGTAACCCTGCAACGAGAAGACCATGAGCATCGAGCAGATCCGACAAGGCTCTGGCGCGGAGCATAGCGAATCGACGGCCGAACAGCGGCGCCTCAGGCAGGCGTGTCAGGAGTTCGAATCGCTCTTTTTGGCGCACCTGCTGAAGACGATGAGGGAGTCGAGCAGCGAGGAGGGCCTGTTCGGTGAAGGGTTGGGTGGCGACATCTACCAGAGCTTGTTTGAGACCGAGGTGGCACGCAAGATGGCGCAGGCAGGGGGCGTGGGCCTGGCAGACCTCCTTTATCGTAGCCTGGTGCAAGAGGCCAGACAACAGGTCCCGTCGAGGGTTCCTGAGCCGTCGATCGGCGGGCCGGCACCAACCCGTGTCGCTCGCTACGACGCGTACATTCGTGACGCGTGCCAGCGCTACGACATGCCCCTACATCTGGTCTATGCGGTGATCCACCACGAGTCCGCCGGCAATCCGCATGCCGTGTCGGCGAAGAACGCGAAGGGGCTGATGCAGCTCACCGACCAGACGGCGCGTCACCTGCGCGTGAGAAACGTGTTCGACCCCAAGGAGAACATCTTAGCGGGCGTGCGCTACCTGCGGCAGATGCTCGACCGGTTTGCCGGCGATATCAAACTGGCGCTGGCTGCGTACAACGCGGGACCCGGCGCCGTTCAGAAACACAACGGCGTGCCGCCTTACGCAGAGACGCAAAAGTTCGTCGAGCGCGTCCTGACTACTGCCGAGAGGTACCGCAGGCTGTTGGCGGATGGCACTTCACCGGGCCCCGAGGTGGGAGACGATGGCGTTTGAGGCGGTGCACAACCCGAGCCCAGCGGTCCACCAGAAGGAATTGGAAAAGGCTCTCGGGGACCTGGTGGCGATCATTGAGAGAGAAGTGGCGCTGTTCCAGGACCTCTTGGACACGCTCAACCGCCAGCATCAGGCGGTTCTGCAAGAAGATCCCGAACCGGTGTTGGAGAGCACGGCACGGGTGCAAGAGCTGGTGGAGGCCACGCGGCGCTTGGAACGGGACCGGGTGCATAAGGCCTCAGAGGTGTCTGCTCACCTGCGGCTGGATACTGGGCAGCCCACTCTTTCGCAAATCATACCCTTGGTGGAAAAGCAGTACGGGGAGCGGCTGCGCGAGCTGCGCGACCTGCTCCTTTCTCTCACGAAACGCGTGCAGGAGACCAACCTGCGCAACAAGCATCTGCTCAATCGAGCGCTCCATACGGTCACCAAGAGCATCCGGCTTCTCAACGGGCAGAACGGTGTCTACGACGACAAGGGCAGAGAACAACCGGCGAACCGACAGCTCTTCACCATTCAGACTTAGGCAGGCTCCATGGTCAGGATCAGCGATCTGTTGAACATTGCACGAAGGGGCTTGCAGGCGCAAAGCCATGCCCTGCAGGTGACCAGCCACAACATTGCTAACGCCAACACCGAGGGGTATTCGCGGCAAAGAGTGACGATGGCCCCCTCGCCTCCCGTGCGCACCCCCACTGGCATGCTGGGCACCGGAGTGGACATCGCCCAGATTGAGCGCCTGCGCGAGAGCCTGTGGGACTGGCAGTTGCGCGCGGAGTACCAGGAGCTGGGTAGGTGGCAAGAACACGCCAGCGCACTCGGCGAGGTGGAAGGACTCTTGAACGAGCCTTCCGACACCGGGCTTTCGGCAACGCTGCAGGGCTTCTGGGACAGTTGGCAGACGCTGGCCAATCATCCCGAGGAAGGGGCGGCGCGCCAAGAGGTCAGGCACTGGGGGCAGCGACTCGTGGCAGCCTTCAACGGGGTGTACCGTGACCTGGGCAAGGTGCAGCAGAACCTTGATGAGCAGGTGGGGCTGCTCATCAGCCAGGTCAACGACTTGGGGCGGCAGATCGCCTCGCTCAATGTGCAGATTGCGCAGGTCGAAGCCGGCGGACTGCAGGCCAATGACCTTCGCGACCGTCGTGACTTGCTCCTCAACGAGCTGAGCAAACTGGTGGATGTCCAGGTCCTGGAGATGCCTTCCGGCATGGTCAATGTGACGGTGGGCGGCGAAACTTTGGTGGCAGGTGACAAGGTGCGCAGCATGGAGGTGACTACCACCACCGTGCAAGGGGTGGTCGTGCACAGTCCGCGTTGGGGCGTGAACGGCAGAGAGGTGGTCATACGCGGTGGGCGCATCGGCGGCATGCTCGAGATGATCACCACCGTCATCCCCCAGTATCGCACCCGCCTGGACACCCTGGCCGCCGCAGTTGCCTCAGAAGTGAACCGTGTGCACATGAGCGGCTACGCGCCGGACGGCTCGACGGGCATTCCCTTCTTTAGCCCTGAGACTACCGGGGCCGGAGACATTGCCTTACATCCGGCAGTGGCCAATAGCGTCAACGCAATTGCCGCGTCTCAGGATGGCACTCCGGGCAATGGCGACATCGCCTT
>JACIZP010000280.1 GCA_014359355.1 Calditrichota bacterium
GCGTCGGGGATTCACTCGCAGTTTGGGAGCATCGATCCGGTGTTTTACAGCGCGTGGGATTATGACAACCAGCGGCCGAAGACGGGGGTGGAGGTAGTGAGTCGGGAAGTGCCGCGGGAGTATCGGTTGGGCAACTACCCGAATCCGTTCAATCCGGAGACGGAGGTGCGGTATGAGGTAGCGCGTGCGGGACACGTGCGGGTGGAGGTGTACAATCTGCTTGGGGTGCGGGTGGCGCGGTTGGTGGATGAGGAGCAGGTGCCTGGGGTGTACCGTGTGCGGTGGGACGGTCGGGATGAGCTGGGGCGACAGGTGGTGTCGGGGGTGTATGTGTGTCGGTTGGTGGCTGGTGAGGTGGTGAAGACGGCTAAGATGGTGTTGGTGCGCTAAGGGGCCGATGCTCACCAGCAACGCATGAGCACCCGAGGGGAGAAGGCCCATGGCTTTCTCCCCTCTTCGTCATGTGGCGAACGGAAGGTGTACTCTTGGTGAAGAGAGTGGTTTTGCGCCGGTTGACAGCTGGTGTGGCCTTGGCAATTCTCCTGTTTTCGTCAACAGGGGTACAAGGCCAGGCTCTGGTGCCAGTGACTTTTCGGCACTACCCGACGTCCACGAGGGTGGTGCGCGCCTTTGTGCCGGGAACGTTCAACAATTGGGGCCCGAACAGCAACGGGCGGATCTACCCTAACGCCCCCTCGCAGATGGAGTATGTCGACTCGCTCGGCTTTTACGTGAAGCGCATCGCTCTGGCTGTGGGCACGACCCAGCAGTACAAGTTCCATGAGCACTATGACCCCTCCGGCGCGCTATGGCAGTGGTTCACCGATCCCCTCAATCCGCGCATCAATTACGCGGACAACAACAATTCCGTGCTGTCTGTGGAGCCGGCGATGGTGTTTGAGCTCTGGCCGCCCAAGGACGCCGTGCTGAGCAATCAGACGCCCACGGTTGTAGCGGCCATATGCGTCGTGCAGGGGGATTCCCTCCTCCTCGACCAGTCGACGGTGAGCGTGGATGGCAGGGTGTGGGGCAGTCTCGCCGGTCGCATGGTGGAGGGGCTGTCTCTTCTCCGCTTTCCCCTGCAGGGGCTGGCGAATGGCGTACATGCGGTGCGCGTGGATGTGCGTACGCTTCAAGGGCGCCACGCGAGTGATTCTACCTTCTTCACCTACGTGGCGGGTGCGGTGTATTTCGAGACGCCCTCTACGGACAGCTGCTGGGCCGGCGCCCGCACTATTCGCTGGCGCACGGCGCCCGGGGTGGTCGCGCGCACGGTGACTCTCCACCAAGTGGGCAGTCACCCGCTGGTGTTTCAACCTTCTGCCTCCGGGGAGTACCAGTGGACTGTCAACCTGCGCTATGGGCTGAATCGCTTCGTGGTGACGGTCACTGACACCGGAGGCGTGACCAGCGTCTCTGACACCCTTTGCTTGCGCTACCCGCCACCGCAGCTGCCACAACCCTCCATTGCCTTCGAGCACGTCGGGCGGAGAATACGGGTCTCGGGCAGGGGGAACGACCCACAAGGGGAAAGGGTCAGCTTCCTGTGGTCGTGCCAGGAGACGAACCCGGCGGCACTCGTTGGAGTGGAGGGCCGCAGCGATTCGACGTTCGAAATAGATGTCCCGCCCATTCCTGGTGACTATGCGTTGAAACTCACCGTCACCGACCCGGGCGGCCACGTCAACTCCACGGTAAACTTTTTCAGCGTGGTGAACGACTCGGAGGTGGTAATCCCGCAGCTTTGCACGGTTCCCACTTGGGTGGCTGAGGCGCGCGTGTACTGCATGTTTGTGAGGTCGTTTACGCCGCAGGGGACGCTGCGGGCGGCCACCGACAGCCTGGAGCACATTCGGCGGATGGGCTTCAACGTGATTTGGGTGCTGCCGGTGATGGATGTGGAAGGCACAGTCGATCAGCGAACGAACATCGGCTACAACATCGTCGATTTCTACCATGTCGAGCCCTTTTACGGCACGGAAGATGACTTCCGGCAATTCGTGCGCCGCGCCCACGAGTTAGGGCTGCGGGTGATTCTGGACGTCACGCCGAACCACACCAGCCGTTCGCACCCATTGTCCTTTGACGAGCGCTCCAATAAGCGCTATAGCAGCTACAACTATTACAATCAGCAC
>JACIZP010000281.1 GCA_014359355.1 Calditrichota bacterium
GCGTCGGGGATTCACTCGCAGTTTGGGAGCATCGATCCGGTGTTTTACAGCGCGTGGGATTATGACAACCAGCGGCCGAAGACGGGGGTGGAGGTAGTGAGTCGGGAAGTGCCGCGGGAGTATCGGTTGGGCAACTACCCGAACCCGTTCAATCCGGAGACGGAGGTGCGGTATGAGGTAGCGCGTGCGGGACACGTGCGGGTGGAGGTGTACAACCTGCTTGGGGTGCGGGTGGCGCGGTTGGTGGATGAGGAGCAGGTGCCTGGGGTGTACCGTGTGCGGTGGGACGGTCGGGATGAGCTGGGGCGACAGGTGGTGTCGGGGGTGTATGTGTGTCGGTTGGTGGCTGGTGAGGTAGTGAAGACGGCTAAGATGGTGTTGGTGCGCTAAGGGGCCGATGCTCACCAGCAACGCATGAGCACCCGAGGGGAGGAGGCCCATGGCTTTCTCCCCTCGGCGTGGGGTGCGGGTCTTTCCGAAACAGAATTCGATGTACATCCTCGGGGTGCGGTCAACAGGTCAGGGCAAGAATCGTACTTGACAATTCACGATAATGTGGCTATATTGAAAGCGGGTGTTATCGATCTGGGGTATGACGTCAGGGGGACGCCTGAGTCTTGCGAACAGTCTCAGTTTCCTCTGGAGGAACCATGAGGGCGCGGAGGCGTTTGCTCTGTATCGTGTGCTTGGTGATCGCCTCACAGCTTCTGGCCGGTACGACAGGAAAGATCACCGGCGTGGTGAGGGACAAAGCCAGCGGCTTGCCCCTCCCCGGCGCGAGCGTGGTCATCGAAGGAACCATGCTGGGTGCGGCCAGTGGTTCGGATGGCACCTTCTTCATCATCAACGTGCCACCAGGGACCTATTCGCTGACCGCGCAGATGATGGGCTACAGCCGTACCACCGTCGCCGGGGTACGGGTCACCGCCGACCTGACAACCAGGGTCGACTTTGCGCTGCAGGAAACGACCATAACTCTGCCGGAGGTCGTGGTCACGGCGGAGAGGCCTTTTATTCAGAAGGATGTAACCAGCAGCATCGCGGTGGTTGACCAGGAGCGCATAGACGCCTTGCCGGTGCAGAGCTTCACCGAGGTGCTGGCCACGCAGGCGGGTGTGATCGCCCGAGGGAGTAGCCTTCACATTCGTGGCGGACGCGGCAACGAAGTCGGCTACCTAGTCGACGGCATGTATGTGGAAGACCCGCTGTTTGGGGGCTTGGGTACCAGGGTCAACAACGACGCCATCAAGGAGCTTACCCTTTTGAGCGGCACCTTCAGTGCAGAGTACGGGGATGCGCTGAGCGGTATCGTCAACATTGTCACCAGGGAAGGCTCCGACGTTGTTTCCGGCAGCATAGAGACCCGCACGAGCCAGTTCGGGGTGGCCCCTTATCATGACTACGGGGAGTGGCGCACGAACGGCTACGTGAGTGGGCCGCTGCTAAAGAGCAAGCTCTCCTATTTTCTTTCGGGCGAACAGAATCAGCGGGACAGCTGGTTGCCTTTCGGCTATCGGCGGGAGGCAACGGGTTTTGCCAAACTGACCGCACGCCCAGCCCCTTGGCTGAAAGTCGCCATAAGTGGCCGCTACAGCGAGACCAAGAGCCAGCCCTACAACCATCTCTGGAAATACATCCCTGAGCAGTACACCCGCACGCGGTCACATAGTCGCCAGGCCATTTTGTCTCTGACCCATTCGGTGTCTGCCCGGATGTTTTACGACGTGCGCCTGTCCGTGTTCAGTCAGGACTACTACAGCGGGGTGGATAAGGACACGTCCGAGTATGTGCCGCCGGCGGTTCGACAGTATGTGCCGTGGGCTGGCAACGGCTACGAGTTCTACAGCAAGGCCGACCCCTTGCAGCTTACCAAGAGCAAGACGCGCACCGTCGACCTGAAAAGCGATTTCGTTTGGCAGATCGGCCAGCGCAACGAGTTGAAAACGGGATTCGAAGTCAAGCAGCACCGTCTCCGCTTGTTTGACATCTACGATCCCACCAGGGATTTCCCCTACATCAACGACTACAATCAGAAGCCGGTGGAAGGCGCGGCGTACCTGCAGGACAAGATCGAGTACCCCTACCTGACGGTGAATATCGGCCTGCGCTTTGACTATGCCAACGCGCGAACCAAGTTCCGGGCCAGCCCATTAGACCCTGCCAGCGAAAAGAACGTCAAGCCCAAATGGCAACTCAGTCCGCGCATCGGTATAGCTCACCCGGTGAGCGAGCGGACCAAGCTGCACTTTGCCTACGGGCACTTTTTCCAGAACCCGGAATACCAGTACTTCTACGAGAATCGCCAATACGACCTGAATGTACGTGAGCCTCTTTTCGGGCAGCCGGACCTTGATGCGGAAAAGACGGTGGCTTACGAGACCGGGCTCGCGCACCAGTTCAGCAACGCGTTGGCTGCCCACGTGACCGCTTATTACAAGGACGTGACCGGGCTGATCGGCACGCACTACTACATGCCCTATTTCTCCGGGAGATATGTGGGCTACACCCTCTATGTGAACGAGGACTACGCGAACATCAAGGGCTTTGAGGTCAATGTGGAGTATCGGCCAAAGCCGGCA
>JACIZP010000282.1 GCA_014359355.1 Calditrichota bacterium
TCGAGTTGCAGGCGGCGTATTTTGGTGGTGGAGCCGAGCTTGGACTGCCAAATGCGGGCGAAGGGATGGCCGGTCTTGTCGAGGAAGACGACGTCGACGTTATTTTGGATGGCCAGCTCGACCGCGTCGGTGGAGAGCGAGGCGCCGGTGGTAATGAGGATGCTGCGCACCTTCTTGGCGGAGACCAGGCGTTTCTCATCGCCGGCCTTGACCTCGAAGCAGTCCCCGGTCTTGCCGAGATAGGCGCCGAAGGTATTCAGTACCAATTGCATGGCGGCAATCTCTCCTCAGATTTGCGGCCCGCGCTGGTTCATGGCTGTGTGCCCTTCAAATGATGACCTCCGTGGCTTCGTGCTCAGCGCCAGCCGCGGCCAAGCCCATTTCGGGGCAATAGTCCTCCGGTTTTCGGAGCAGCCACAGCCACTCGTTGACAGGGTCGGCGATTTGCTGGGCCACCTGTCTAGGGACCGGGACGGTGAAACAATGGACGAGTGCCAAGATCCGCTTCCGATCTTCGAACGAGTGCTCGCCATGTCGGTGGCTGCGGGAGAGCAAGTCAAGCAGCTGCGTCGGGCCCTCGGGGGCGTAGTCCGCGAGCATTCGTTCTGCATAGCGGGGCACCATCTCGGTCCCACAGGGGACAAAGACTTCCACGCGCGAATAGTCGTGCGCGAAGGGTTCCAGTCCCGCAAGCTCTGACCAGAGACCCCGTGCCGCCCTCTCCAATCGCTGCAGGCACGCCTCATAGCGGTTCTCCTGCCAGCAGCGCGAGAGGTAGGTACCGAGGAGTGAGGCCACGCTGCTTTCGGAGAAGGAGTGGTGCTCGGACAGGAGGGCGTCCGTCTGTCGTCGGGAAGTTTCGTCCCGGTAGACCAGGAGGCGTGAATCTTTGCCGTTGGAGCGGTGATAGGGGCACACCTCGACGATGCCTGTCTGGCCCTCGCCGTGGCGATTCGCTCTGCCAGCAACCTGGGCGACTGCGGGGAACACGGGGAGGGCGCGGAGTATGCGCTCGAAGCTCAAGTCGACCCCTGCCTCCAGCATCTGCGTGCATACCACCACCGTAGGCTGGTTGTGCTCCAGGCGCTGGCGGATCTCCTGGATACGCGCCCGCTTGTGGCCGGGTAACATGATGGCGGTCAGCAGGGTGCACTGGTGTTCGAGATCCGCCGCGCGCAGGTGACGATAAACTTCCACTGCATCGGCCACTGTGTTGACTACCACGGCCAGCGCCTGGTGTGAGTGGCTGTGGCGGAGAGCCCATTCAGCCGCCTGATCTGCGGTAATGGGGGTTGGCGAAAAGCGGATCTGGTACCGGGGTTGGCCGTGCACCTCATCGTTCAGCGGTGTACACGGCTCCTGGAGGCCGCCGGCGATCGGCGGCAGGGTCGCGGTGTTGAACAGCACCTGGGCCTGCCATTCCGCGCAGGCCGCACGCAGGGCCTGGAGGAAGAGGTTCCACAGCCCCACGTCGATGATTTGCGGCTCATCGATGACAACAAAGGCTCGGTGAAGCGCTCTGGCGCGAACGCTTTCCTGGGCCCTGCGG
>JACIZP010000283.1 GCA_014359355.1 Calditrichota bacterium
CGACCTCGGGGCGCGCTACATCACCCTGTGCCACACCGCCAACAACGACATCTGCGACTCGTCCACCGACCGTAACGGCCCGGAGCACCACGGGCTCAGCGAATTCGGCAAGCAGGTGGTGGCGGAGATGAACCGTCTGGGTATGATCGTAGACGTTTCCCACATTTCGGATGAGGCTTTTGCCGACGTCCTCGAAGTGAGCAAAGCTCCGGTGATCGCCTCGCACTCCTGTGCCCGGGCTCTGTGCAACAACCCGCGCAACCTGAGCGATGATATGCTGGTGAAACTGGCGCAAAAGGGTGGGGTGATGCAGATGTGCATCTTGAGCGCCTACGTGAAGGACACGCCGCCCAATGCGGAGCGCGAGGCCGCCTTGCGCAAGCTGCGCGAGAAGTACGGCTCCTGGGGCCAAATCAAGGACGAGAAGGTGCGCGAGCAGCTGCGCCAGGAGTGGGAAGCCATCGACGCCCAGTATCCCGAGCCCAAGGCCACGGTGCAGGACGTGGTGGACCACATCGATCATGTGGTAAAGCTGGTGGGCATCGACTATGTGGGCATCGGCACGGACTTTGACGGCGGAGGCGGCGTAGTCGGCTGCGACGACGTTTCCGAGATGCCCAACATCACCCTTGAGCTCGTCAAGCGGGGGTACTCGGAGGAGGACATTGCCAAAATCTGGGGCGGCAACTTCATGCGCGTGTTCAGAGAAGTGATTCAGGAGGCGGAGAGGGAAAGGGCGGAGTGAGGCCCCAACTGTCCTCGAGGATCCAACGTGCAACCAGAGGCCATGGGAAAGGACGGAGAGAGGGCTGAGAGATGCCGCGAAGAAGGACCTCAAGAATAGAGCAAGACGGCGTGCGGGATTTCCGGCACGGAGAAGCCCGGCGCAAGAACAACCCCCCGGCCGGCGTCGCGCCCACCTACGAAGTCCGCGAGCGGCAGACGACGCCGTACGCCTACGACCCGCATCTGGACCCGCAGCTTCAATGGGCGGGCAAGGCGGAGCACACCAGCTTCGAGGTGGATGTGGTCTCGCTCCACATCCACGAGCGGGTGTCCACGAAAGCGATCCTACGGGCCGT
>JACIZP010000284.1 GCA_014359355.1 Calditrichota bacterium
ATGAAGAGAGCCAGGTAAGCATTTGTTCTATAAGATGGTTAGGTAGCTGGGCTACTGGCCTGGCGACCACCGGTGGGGCGCCTGTTTCTCAGAATGAAAATCGCGAGCGTTCGCGTCGCAGGCAGGCTATCAAAATGAGAGAAAAAAAGGAGAGCGGCGGAGGCTTAGAACTTCTGGGTACTCTGTCGAAGGCGCGGTGAGCTTTGATCCTCTTAGCGCTACTGCTTCTCGAGGTTGTACTCTTTGATTTTCCGGTACAAAGTGGCCAGGCCTATTTGCAGGACGCGGGCAGCCTTCTGCTTGTCGTAGTTGTGGAACTCCAAGGTCTTTTGTAGCGCCACGCGTTCGATTTCGGCAAAGGACATCCCCACCTCAAGTCCCATGTTGCGGGAGGAGCCCTCCGCGTCGGTGGCGAGCGCCGGGAAGTGGTACGAGCGGAGCAAATTGTCCTGCGAGAGCACCACCGCTCTTTCCACCATGTTCTCCAGCTCGCGGACATTTCCGCGCCACGGGTGACGCAGCAGCTGTTTCATCACCTCAGGCTCGACACCCTGGATGTTCTTCCCATTGAGGTGGTTGTACTTCTCGATAAAGTGCTGCACCAAGAAAGGGATGTCCTCCTGCCGCTCGCGCAGAGGGGGCACGTGAATGCCGATGACGTTGAGGCGATAGTAGAGGTCCTCACGGAACGTACCCTCCTCCACCTTCTTTTCCAGGTCGGCGTTGGTGGCAGCGATGATGCGCACGTCCACTTTGAGGGTGACCGTGCCCCCCAGTCTCTCGAACTCGCCATCCTGCAAGAAGCGGAGGAGCTTGACTTGCATGGCCGGCGTGATCTCGCCAATTTCATCTAAGAAGAGCGAGCCGCCGTCGGCTAACTCGATCTTCCCCTTCTTCTGTCGCACCGCGCCGGTAAAAGCGCCCCGCTCGTACCCGAACAACTCCGCCTCGAGAAGGTTCTCAGGGATGGCACCACAGTTGATCTTGACGAAAGGTTTGCTGGCCCTTGGGCTGTGGTAGTGAATGGTGGCCGCCACCAGCTCCTTGCCCGTACCGGTTTCGCCCGTGATGAGAATGGTGCTGCGCGAGGGGGCAACTTGCTTTGCCAACTCTACGACACGCTTGAAACGCGGGCTGACGGCGACAAGTTTGGGCACGGCCTGAGAAAGCTCGAGCTTTTCGCGGAGGCGCTCGTTCTCGCGGCGCAGGAGTATCGTCTCCCCAAGGCGGTCAAGCAGCCGCTGAAGGTCCGCCATGCGGAACGGCTTGACGAGGTAGTCGTAGGCCCCGCTCCGGATGGAGGCCACCGCGGTCTCCACCGAGCCATAGGCAGTGATGACGATGACCGCAACCTGGGGCCGATGTTCCTGGACGTAATTGACCACCTCGAGCCCTGATCCGTCCCTCAGCTTCAGGTCGGTCACTACAATGTCCACGTCCTCGCTCTCAAGTGTCTTGAGGCCGCCCCGCAAGGAGGTCGCGGTCTTGAGGAGATACCGCGGCGAGGTCAATCCCTTCTGCAAGGCGTGGAGCGCTTCGACATCATCATCGATAATCAGAATGCTGAGCTCACTCACTGGTGACCTCTCCTTGTTCCACCTGCGGCAAGCTCACCGAAAACAGGGCCCCTTGACCAACCTTTGAGCTGCAGGTAATGCGTCCCCCATGGGCGGCAACGATCTCTCTGGACACAAACAGGCCCAGGCCCACGCCACTTTCCTTGGTCGTAAAAAAGGGCTCGAACACTCTCTTCAAGTGCTCTGACTCGATGCCGGGGCCGTTATCGCGGATGGCCACCAACACTCTTTTCCCGCGGCGCCGCATGGTGATCCAAACATCACCGCGGCCGTTGAGCACTTGCAGGGCGTTGGTGAAGATGTTGGCAAAAACCCGGCGCAGCTGCACCCAATCGGCCATCACCCAGCAAGACCACGACGGGCGTCGGAAGTGGACCCGCACTTTCCGCAAGGCTGCCTCGTAAGCGGCATCCTGCACCCACCCATCAACCAGACCCACCAGCTCCACTGGCACCATGTTGAGGTCGGCCAGATGGGTGTAGGCAAGATAGTGGTTGAGGCTGTCGCTGAGTTGCTGGATCTGCCCTTGGATCTTGCGCGTGAGCTCGCTCACCTCGGGGTTCACGCCATTGGGCCCACTTTCCAAGAGGCGCTCCAAAAGCTCGACGTGCAGGCCGATGTTGTTCAACGGGTTGCGGATATCATGCATCATGGCGCTGGTCAGCCGAGAGATAGCCGTCAGCCGGTCGATTTGCCTTATCCGCGAGGCAAAGCGTACCTGCTCGCCCAGCTCTTGAAAGCTAATGATGTAGTAGACGTTGCCGATGGACGGTTGCCGAAGGCGAGCAATGGAGACCATCGCTGGAAAATAGTCGCCACCCTTACGGTAGATGCGGAGCTGCAGGTTGTGGCGACGGCGGCGCTCCGACCGAATCTCCCGCAAGAAAACCTCTCGGGACTGTCCGTGGAAGAGCTCGAGAATGTTCTTCTTCAGGATGTCGCCGGGGGCAAAGCCCGTGAGCCGGGCGGCCATCGGGTTCCAGTGCAACACGTGGAGGTCTGCGTCGCAGTCGGCCACTCCCAGCGGGTACTCCTTGATGATCTGATAGATGACATCCAACTGCCGCTGCAGGTCGTTCTTAACGATCTTGAGCTCATTGATCAGCTGGTGGTCCTTGGCGCGCAGTTCCTGGTAGACCTTTCCCCACCACTCGCTGAGGAAGATGAGCGTCGTGTCGAAAGCCCGTTGCAACAGCGCAAACTGCTCTTCAAAATCGTCGCTCATTTCCAAAGTGGTGTTGACCAAGAAGTGATTGAGCACGATGCGCGCCGCCCCGAGAATGGCGAGTTGTGCGTGAAAATTGTGCTTGAGACGAGGGTTGGACTGGAACTCGCGCAGATAGTATTTGGTGAGCTGGTATCCAGGAACCTGCCGGCTCTCCCCGCGAAGGTCCCGCTCAAGGTGAGCGAAAATGCCCCCCAAGATCTTGGTGTACAGTTCGCTGGGCAAGTCCAGATCCACGCCCCAGCGGGAAGTCATCAGCGTTTCGGTGGCACTCTCCACCAGTGTCTCCACGTGCCCGTGGATGATCTCACTCAGTGTAGCCATAGTCTCCCGCCCTTTGCCGCCTGGCACGAGCGGAAATCTCGTCCTCCAGTCTATTGCGCTCCGCAATGCCGCCTAATGCCGTGTCCCGCTTAGCCCGCAAAATATTTTCTACCGAGCCACGGGAACCCTGTGGGCGCAGCAGCGTTTATCAGTTTGAAAGTCTTCTTTGGCGTTCTTGCGGTCGTCTTTTTCATTCTGATAAGGACACTCCGAAGAAGACGACGGCAACCGCGCGCCGCGCCCCTGGTTAACCACTTGTGCTGCAAAGTGGTTAAGACTGGCGCGTGAACAGTTGGCACGCTCTTTGTGACTATGTTGTCGGCTTGCGTATCTTTTCCGGCGGTGGCAAAGGTACGAAAAAATAAGCTCAATGTAAAGGGGAAAATGCGTCCTGGGAGGGAAAGCGAGGGCGTTTTTTCCGGCATAAACGGAAGTTGGGGGAGTGAGTGGTCATCAGTGCTGTGATGTCGAATCAGACGAAAGGAGTGTTGAGACATGAGAAGCAGAATCGTGTTGTCACTGGTCGCAGTTGTTGCCGCGCTGGCGCTCGTCGCCGGCTGCGCGAAGGCTCCTGATCAGGCGCGCATCGACGCGGTGAAGGCCGCGGTCCAGGCTGCCAAGGCAGCAGAGGCGGATCGCTATGTACCACAGCAGTACGCTGCCGCCAATGACTCTTTGAACGCTGCCCTGGCCGAGATCGAGAAGCAGAATGGCAAGTTTGCGCTCTTCCGCAAGTATGGCGTTGCCGAGCACCTGCTGCAGGTAGCCGAAGAGAAGGCCAAGGAGGCCGCGCAGGCAGCCGCAGTGAAGAAGGAAGAGGTGAAGAACGAGGCAACCGGCCTTATCCAGCAGGCCACCGACGCCATCGCACAGGCCAAGAAGCTGTTCAACAAGGCCCCGCGGGGCAAAGAAGGCCGTCAGGCGCTGGAACTGATCAAGAGCGATCTGGGCGTGGTGGACAACACCATTGCCGAGGCGAATGCGGCGATGGAGAAGGGCGATTACCTGACCGCGCGTGACAAGGCAAAAGCCGCGATGGACAAGGCGAACGCCCTGGTCAACGAGCTGCAGGAAGTCATTAGCAAGAAGGCTGCGCTCACCAAGAAGAAGTAGTTTTTGCCCTGTAGTCTGAGGCCTCGTTCCGTTAACCCAGGGGACCCTCGCTTTGCGGAACGAGGCCTTTTTGCGCCCAATCAACTCGGAATCTCGTCTACGCATGATGCACCCTATCCAGGACCGCTTTCGCACCACGTGGCAGGCCCTGCCCCACCCGGACAGGCGCTGGGTGCTGGCAGCCCTCATCTCCTGTGTATGTACGGTAGCCGTCTATTTCGGCTTGTGGTTCGCCAGGCCCAAGCCGCCCCTGCTGCTGCTTGACCAAGCGCGTATGGCGCTGAGCGCTGCTCGCCACGCCGACGCACCGACCTATGCCCCCAAGCTCTGGCAGGAGGCAGAGGATTCGTGGGAGTACACCGTGCGCGCTTTTCGGGAGCAGCGGCGACGCTGGTTCTTCAGGCGGGACTTTAGCACGGCGGCACGCCTAGCCCAGCGCACGCACACTCTCGCGCTCCAGGCCCAGACCCGGGCACTTGCCGCCAGGGATTCGCTCGCGGAACACGCGCGCACCGCAGCTACCGCAGCCCAGCGCGAGATCGACGAATATCGGGCGCATTTCAGAGACTTGCCCGGAAGCCGGACTTACCGGGAGCGGGCAGTACGCAGTGAGCTCCTCCTCCTGGAGGCCCAAGCCGCCGCGCGCCGTGGGGACTTGCTGCGCGCGGCAGAGCGCCTTCGTGAGGCGAGGGCAGCCATCAGCCTGGCGGGCAATGGGTCGGCCAACACCGTACGCGCCTACTTCGCCAAG
>JACIZP010000285.1 GCA_014359355.1 Calditrichota bacterium
GCAAAATCGTCTTCTTCAATCGACCCATGGAAGTCCACCTGTTGGATACCTTTGCCGCCTACGGGCGCGCTGTAGACCAGCGGGTGCGAGGGCCGGCCGAGGCTGGCAAAGCAGGCGCGGCGGGGGCCATTGTCCGCTCAGTGACCACCAAGCCAGACAATGTGCCGCATGTCGGCACTTTGCACTATGACGATGCGCCAGCCGTGCCCGCAGTGGCCATCGGCTTGCAGGATGCCGAGCGCCTGGCCTGCTGGCTGCGGACCTACGGCGAGGTAGAAGTGCTGCTCCGACTTTCCTGCCGCGATTTGGGTCGCACCGTCTCGTACAACGTGATCGGCGAGCTGCGTGGCCGCGAGCTGCCTCAAGAGGTGGTGGTCGTCGGGGGGCATTTCGATAGCTGGGATCAGGGCGATGGCTCCCATGACGACGGAGCTGGGTGCATCCAGGCGTTGGAGGTGCTCGATCTGCTCAAACGCGTGGGCATCCGGCCGCGACGGACCGTGCGCGTGGTCTTTTTCATCAATGAGGAATTCGGGCTGGACGGCGCGCGTGCCTACGCGGAGCAGGCAGCCGCCGGCGGCGAGTACCACTTGGCCGCCATCGAGAGCGACCGGGGGGCATTCACGCCTCGCGGCTTCTATGTCGATGCCCCGGACAGCATTGTTGCGCTGCTGCAGGAGTGGCTTCCGGTGCTCAATGTGGCGCTCATTGAGTGGGTGCGCAAAGGGGGCAGCGGTGCAGACATCGCTCAGATGAAAGACGCTAAGGCGCTTATCGGCTATGTGCCGGACACGCAGCGCTACTTCGACCATCACCATTCGGCCAACGACGTGTTCGCTGCCGTGCACCCCAGGGAGTTGGAGCTGGGCGCTGCCGCCATGGCCATTCTCGCCTATCTCATCGCCGAGGAGGGACTCTGAGCTGCGGACGGCTGCCGTCTGTCGTGACGGCAGGGGCTAACAGGTACGGGCCGCCAACAGGAGGTCAGCGTAAGAGCCGGCCACCATGTCCGACTGGGCGATGCCGAACGTGGTGCAGAGCTCGTCGAGGCGCCTTCTGGCAGCCGCTGCCTGCGTGGGTCGCCTCACCACGGCCTCAAATTCGATGAATGAGCCCAAACCCTGGACGCTGTCCAGGTGGATGCGCACGTTGTCCAGCAGGTAGAGTGTTCTCTGCTTGTCGACGACGACCACCACATCCAAGGCCAAGCTCAAGACCTGGCACAACTTCTTCCCGTCGGGCACAAGACAGATGAGGTAGCGGCTCTCGCGGGCCGTGGGTCGATCGGGGCGATGATAGGCGATCAGCTCGGCCGGCTCTCCTGCCACGCAGCGCACTTTGAGCCTGCCGGAAGGGGCCGCGAAGTAGGTGTCCACTTGACGTCGGCGCCACTGGCGGACGGCGCCGAGCCTGCGGGCGACCTGCCCGGCACGGCGCAAGTCGGCACAACGGGCCTTGAGTTCGATGTTCAGCATGAGTATGCCTCCTGCGAAGCGTAAGCGCATGCGCTCTCGCCGAGCCGGATGACGCGGGTCCCTCTCGTGCCCTGCGCAAGGGCAGGAGAGGGTAGTTTATTTGCCATCCAGGATCTGGCTGAACAAGCAAAAAAAGGTATTGAAAGTCTGCCCAATTTGCAATACCTTTGGTGCGCGTCCGCGGAGAGTTTTGCTGAAACCTGCAGCCCCGTGCCCCGTATAGAGGCGCGAATGCCTGCTTTTCGCGGCGTTCACGTGCGATGGCGTAGCGTGTCGGTAAGTGGTCGTCCAGTGGAGAATGACAAATGCACTTCCCGCGAAAATTGGTGGTCAGTCTTGGGGTTCTCCTGTTTTCAACCGTCTGGGCACAAATCGCCGTACCGCCTGCCGGTCTCTCCTCGATCACCCCGGCGGAAATGTACGCGCATGTTGCTTTCTTGGCTGCCGACGAGATGAAAGGCCGTGACACGCCGAGTCCTGAGCTCACGCGCGCCGCCCAGTACATCGCCGCCGAGTTCGCTTCCTACGGGCTATCCCCTGTGGGCCCCAATGGCAGCTACCTTGTCCCTTTCCGCATGGAGCGGATTGCCCTTTCTTCACCCAATTCGCTGGTGGTCATTGAAGCCGGCACGGAACGCGCGTTTAGTATCAAAGAGGATTTTGTCCCAATTCACCTCTCCGGAAGTCGGCAGGCCGAAGGGGCAGTGGTCTTTGCCGGCTACGGCATCACCGCACCTGAGTTCGGCTACGACGACTACCGCGACCTGGATGCCTCGGGCAAGTTCGTTCTGGTGATGACCCAGGAGCCGCAGGAGAAAGACAGCACCAGCATATTCGACGGCGCCAAGGACACTGAGTACTGCAAGATCCTGACCAAGGCCCAGATCGCCATCGACCATGGGGCCGTGGGGCTGCTGCTGGTC
>JACIZP010000286.1 GCA_014359355.1 Calditrichota bacterium
GTCTTTGTTGATCGCGATAATGGTCTCAGCATTCTTCATGCCCATGAGGTGCTGAAAATCTCCACTGATGCCCAAAGCCACGTAGAGCTTCGGGCGGACGGTCTTGCCTGAGGAGCCGACCTGTCGGTCCTTGGGTAGCCACCCCGCGTCGACAATGGGACGCGAGCAAGCGAGTACCGCGCCCATGCTTTGGGCCAGCTCCTCGGCAAGTCTTATGTTCTCTTTCTCGCGGATTCCTCTTCCGACAGCAACGATTTTCTGGGCCTGACAGATATCCACCTCCCCGGCCGGAGCCTGCACATAGCGGGAGAAGACTTTCTCAGCAATCACCTGAAGCGTTGGAAATTCCGGGCCTACCACTTCTCCAGGTCTTGTCCCAGGGGTAGCCTGGCACGCACCTGCAGGAAAGGTGACCATGTAGCCCCAGTGGGGCCGCAAAGTCCCCTCCGCGACAATCTTGCCGCCATATACCGGCCTGGTGCACACCACCCTCTCCCCTTCCAGCTGGATGTTGCTACAACCAGGTGCGAGAGGCATGCGCAGCGCTGTGCTCAATGCGGGAGCGAGCTCCCACCCATAGGGTGTGTGGCCCAAAAGTAGCAGAAAAGGCTTCTTTTCTTCGAGCAGCGGTAAGAGTGCCTGCTGGTAGTAGTCCGAGTGGAAGTGTGCGAAGTAAGGCGCCTCGAGGACAAGGACTTTGTCGGCGGCACCCTGTAGCCCTTCCACCATCGCCTCCGGCTCGGCGCTCAGTAACACGGCCCACAACGAGCCGCCCAATTCGTCGGCGAGCTGTCTGCCCTTTGCGATCAGTTCGAAGGTTATCTCGCGCACCGCCCCTTGCCGGTGTTCGACGAGAACCCAGACGTCCCGACTCATAGCAGTGCCCTGCCTTTCAACAACGCTACCAACTGTTCAGCCACTTCAGCGGGGGTCCCATGGAGGATTTCCGCTTTCTTTTCAGCCAGGGGAAAAGCCAGCGCTCGGGTTTCCCACATGACACTGTCAGCTGCTGGGCGTTCCACTACCCTAAGGGGCTTGGCGGATGCTCGTTTAATGCCAAGGATTGAGGCGTAACGAGGTTCATTGATGCCGCTTTGCACGGTAAACAGCGCCGGCAGACGAAGCGTGAACTCCTCCTGCAACCCACCTTCCAGTTCTCTGCGCGCGAGAACCTGGCCGTCGGCAGTGACCTCCATAGCGACCACCAGCGACAGGTGCGGTATGTCCAGCAGTTCCGCGAGGCTGACGCCCACCTGCGCGCTCTGGTCGTCCGCAGCCACGCAGCCGGTAAGGACAAGGTCCGGAGCGAGTGGCCGAATCTCTCGTGCGAGAAGGCACGCTGTGGCGAAAGGATCCACCTCCTCCCCTTCAGGTGGAGTGATGCGGAAAGCCTCATCAGCACCCTTTGCCAATCCCATTCGCAACACTTCGTCGGCGGCTTCGGGCCCTACGGTGGCCAAGGTGATGGTGCCACCCAGTTTCTCCTTGAGCAGGAGAGCCTCTTCCAGAGCATAGTTATCGGTCTCGTTGATGCCAAAGGTCAGCGTATCATCCACCAGCTTCTTGCCCGAGGAGTCGATCTTGAGGATAGCTTCGGCCGCCTCGGGCACGCGCTTGATGCACACCACAATCTTCATGATATCACCTTTCTCCTGGCCGCGAAGTTTCCTTCACACTCCAAGCAGAGCACGAGCGATAACTAACTTTTGGATTTGGGATGTCCCCTCGTAGATCTCCATGACCTTGGCATCACGGTAGAAGCGCTCCACGCTGAACTCCCGCGAATAGCCATAGCCGCCGTGGATTTGCACGGCCTTGCGTGCGCAATCTACTGCGACTTCGGAGGCGAAGTACTTGGCCATGGACGACTCCACCGAAAAGCGTTGTGTGCCAGTGTCCTTTAGGTAGGCAGAGCGGTACACCAGCAAGCGTGCCGCATCAATGGCGGTGGCCATCTCGGCTATCATCCCCTGGATGAACTGAAATTCGCTGAGCTTCTTGCCGAACTGCTGACGTTCCTTGGCGTAGCGGATGGCCTCGTCCAGACACCCTTGCGCCAGTCCCACCGCCTGCGCTCCGATGTCGATGCGGCTTACGTCCAATGTGTGCATGGCGATCTTGAAGCCCTCTCCCTCTTGGCCTAAGAGGTTCTCTGCAGGCACAATGCAGTCCTCAAAAATCAACTCGCAGTTGGCCGTGGCCCGGATTCCCATGGTTTCTTCGTGCTTGCCAACCTTAAAGCCCGGGAAATCGCGCTCCAAGATGAACGCCGAGATCCCCTTGTGGCGCTTTTGCGGATCAGTGTAGGCGAAAACAACGTAGATGCCCGCCTCTCCGCCGTTGGTAATGAAACGTTTGGCGCCGTTGAGCACATAATGGTCTCCCTGGCGTGTGGCGGTGCTCTGCATTCCCGCCACATCGCTGCCTGCCACAGGTTCGGTGAGCCCGAAGGCGCCGATCTTTTCTGCACTGCACAGGGGCGGGAGGTACTTGCGCTTCTGTTCCTCACTGCCAAAGGTGAGAATCGGGTACGCCACCAGCGAATTGTTTACCGCTACAATCACCCCGGTGCTTGCGCATACTCTTGAGATCTCCTCAATAGCCAAGGCCAACGTTAGAAAGTCCATCCCCCCACCGCCGTACTCCTCAGGAACAACCACCCCCAAAAGGCCGAGCTTGGCCATCTTCCTGACGCTTTCCCATGGAAACTCTTGGCTCTGGTCGATGAGTGCAGCTTTCTCCTTCAGCTCTTTCTGGGCGAATTCCCTAACCATCTCCTGCGCCAGTTTCTGATCTGGACTGAGCTCAAAATCCATATTCGACCTCCTCTGGAGAGGTTAGCGACCGAGAATCTCCCTGGCGATGATCAACTTTTGGATCTGCGAGGTACCCTCGCCTATCTCCATAAGTTTCGCATCTCGTAGTAGCCGCTGCAGTGGATTGCTCGAAAGAAGTGCCTCTGGGCCAATGACGTCCATGAGGCGTCGACAAGTGCGTGTGCCTACCTCCGAGGCATAGAGTTTAGCCATGGCGCTCTGGGCCGTGACGCGCGCCCCTTGGTCCTTGAGTGCGGCCGCATGGTAGATCAGATGACGGGCGCACTCGATCTCGGTGGCCGCCTCGGCGATCACTTCCTGCACCCATTGGTTGCGATAGATAGGCGTTCCCCCGCGCTGTCGGCTGGTGACATAGCTCGTGGCGTAGGCCAATGCTCCAATTGCAATTCCCAGACCCAGCACGGCGATGCTGATCCTGCCGCCGTCCAGTGTTTCCATGAATACCTTGAAACCCTCACGTTCCTTCCCCAGCAAGTGGCTGCGCGGCAGACGGCAGTCGTCGAAATGGAGCTCTGCGGTGTCGGAAGCGCGCAGCCCCAGCTTGTCCTCCTTGCGACCTACCGAAAAGCCCGGAGTGCCACGCTCGACGACGAAGGCGCTAATTGCCTTGGTCTTGAGCATCGGGTCGTGACTCGCCGTAAAGACCACCACATCGGCAAAGCTGCCGTTGGTAATGAAACGCTTCTGACCATTGATAACCCAGTAGTCGCCATTTAGCTGCACAGTCGTCTCGGTGGCCCCGGCGTCGCTGCCGGCATGCGGTTGCGTAAGGCCGAATGAGCCAATTTTCTCGCCGCGGAGCAGAGGCGGCAGGTACCTGCGCTTCTGCTCCGCGCTGCCGTGG
>JACIZP010000287.1 GCA_014359355.1 Calditrichota bacterium
AATAGTTCCGGCTGCTTCACATAGGCGATGACGCGGTCCTGCTCGTAGCCGAGTACCTCGTCAATCACCCTCGTCCGGCTGTAGTCGAATTCGGGGAGGGTGATAAAGTCCACCTTCTGGGTGCGCACCTCGCGATAGGAACCCGCATTGTGCAGAAAGTCCAGCACCGACTGGCCCGGAACGGCATCGCGAATGCTGTAGCGGTACTGCCCCTGTCTTTGCCCCATGAAGATTTTCTCCTGCCGGACGCAGACGCGATTATGGAAATAGTCCTGCCGGTAGGCACCAAAAGGTCCACTGGGCATATAGTCGCGGTACCCGCCGTCGTGCAGAAGCAGAGACCCGCCGGCCATGAGCAGCACGATGCTGTTCTCGTCCGCGTGGCCATGGGTCATTTTCTCTTCCTCCACCGGGATGGTATCGCGCAGGTAGTCCCGGAACAACAGACCAGCGTCTCCCTCGTCCTTGTAGTTGAGCAGAAGATAGGTCGAAGTTGAGTGCCAGCCGTTGCGCATCACAATCTTCTTGCCCACCGCGTCTTCCATGACTTCGCAACTCCGGACAGAAGGGACCTGCAACCCGAGCTTGTCGGTCCCAAACCGGTAGCAATCGAGCAGGAGATAGGCGAGCCCCGTGTCGGGCAGGTTCTTCCAGTCAAGAAAGCGCCCGGCGATAGTCGCTGCGGCCCACTTCAGCTCAGGCGAATTGTAAGCACGCGCAGCCGCCTCAAAGAACACCAGGAATCTGCTCCAGTTCGACCGCCAGTGGGAATCGCCAAAGTCGGGAATCATCCCATCCGGGCTCATCAGGTGGAGGAAATACTGGGCATAGTAATACATTTCAGGCAATTGAAACAGCTCGTCCAGCGCGTTCTTCGCGTCGGCATAGCTCAACAATGAATAGAGCCAGACGGCATTGTAAAGGCTGGCGTCTTCTATCTCCCAGTTCCCCCAGTTGTCGGCACGAAGAGCCTCTTCCAAGACCTTCCAGTATTGCACCTTCGGGTGATTGGGCACCGCACGAATGGCCCATGCCAGCGTTTCGCCACGGAGGATCCCGCGGTTCATCGCCCCCCACTCTTGCGTGCGGAAGAGGTACTCGATGCTCTCGCCAATCAGGGCTTCGATTTTGTCCTGCTCCGCTCGAGTCAAGTAGCCCTTGCGCTTCAAAGAGTCGTAGGCACGCACGTACCGCATGGTGGTGAAAAAGTCGGGGAGCGCGGGCACGCCGTCTTCATAGTCGGTGCGCTTGCGTGCTGCCGAGTCGGGATAGAACGCCCGATAGTCGCCGTAGGTGAGCAAGACCTTCTTGGCGCGCTCGGCATAGGCTTTTCGCCCGGTGGCCTCGTAGAGATAGCCGTAGATGGCAGCCATTTCCAGAAAGCGCGGAGGCGGGCGGTAGCCAAACACGTTGTCAGGATCGATGGTCTTCTTCCAGTATGCTTCCAACGAATCATAGTCCTGCCAGGTCCAATCGGCGGATGCCCTGGCGAAGTCAAGGTAGCGTTGCATTGGCACCGCCTCCTGCGCCTGCGCAGCCGTCCCGACCACCAAGAGAACAAGAAACACGACAAGCAGCCTTACCGTACGCATCATGGCCTCCTATCCCTCTTTGCCCGCCTCGCGCGGCGCAACTCGATTGCACGCAGCGATGAAATCGGCAGCGCTGTGCACGTAGCCGAACATGAGGCTCGTGCGCCACAGAGCCTCCTGCTTGTGCAGTTCATCCTGCACGCTCTCTTTGTTCTCCACCGCCGTTACTGCCTCCTTGATGCAAGAACAGCGGTAGCCCAGGCGTGACATATCCACCATCCCGCCTGGCGAAAACCACAGGCACCAGTCTATGGCAAAGCCCACGTAGATGAGCTGCCATATGCCAAGCTCGCGCAGAACCGCGTTCAGTTGGTGCGTAGTCAATGCGACATACTCATCATCATGAGGTTTCGCCACCTCCGGGAAGTCCAGGCGTTCACCATACCACTTCGCCGCCTCTGGGAAACGCGGGCCGAACAGGAGCCTGCTCTTGTCCGAATCCGGGTACGGTTCTTCCTGCGGCCCTCTGGCGGTAGGTAAGCCCGTTGGCTCCGGGCCGGCCAGCGCCACTGTCCGGTGGTAGCCTGGATACCTGCGTGCGTAGCTTTCGTCCGAGGCTACGTGGATTACGCGCACGCCTGCTGCGCGCGCAGCCGCGAGCAGGGGCGGAATCACCTCGCGGGTGATGGGAACGGAACGGGCGGCCCACTCGAGCATTTCCATGACTGGCCCAGCTGGGCCCTGCGGCGCGAAGGGGAGCTCTGGGTCAAAACCCACGTTCCAGATGTGCATGGCGACCAGCGCAGTCTCGGCCACGGGCACAACGATTGGGACAGTTTCGCCCCAACCAAGGAACCCCCGCGCACCGAGCTTTCCCTGCGAAAAGTCAACCGGGTAGTGGCGGTAGTACTCCCCCTTCAACTCCAAGAGCGGTCCGGAAGGCCGTCGGGTAGTCCTCGACTTCGTCCCTGACCTCGGCCGAGCGAGCGCGTTTGCTCTCATTCCCATCAGCAACGCGGCGGCCCAGCCCATCCTGCTCAGAAAAGCGCGTCGATTCATGGCACCCCGCAGAAAACCGGCGAGGCAGACGTGGCCGCGGGCTGCCTCGCCGGTCGTTCACGTCGCGCATACGAAAAACTCCCAGAGTTGCCTCTGGGAGTTTTTCGCTAAAGCAACACTTGCCTACACACAGCCGCTTGCGCTGTGGACCGCTCCGTTAGAACTGGAATCTCAGGCTGAACCTGTGCGTGTTGTCGAACGTGGTGAACTGGGTGAATGCATAGTCCAGCCACAGGTTCATGCCGGAGATGGGGAGCGCCAGGCCGGCCCCGAAAGATGCGCCTTCGTCGGTCTGTTTGAGCCGCGTCAGCTCATCCTGGAAGCCGGAGTAGTTGAATTTGTACCCGGCGCGCAGCGCCAGCTTGTCGTAGAGCGTCCACTCGCCGCCCACGAAGTACAGCTGCGGGCAGTCTTTCGGCTTGGTGAGGTCCACGAATGCCTTCAGCGCGGTGTTCTCCTCCTTCGCCACGCTCATGGAAGCACCGATGGCGAAGTACAACGGCAGCGAAGCGCCGATGGCGTAGAACTTCAGGTCGCTGCCGACGTTGTTGATGCGCGCGCCAAAGGTCAGATCGCGAAAGCCCGTCTCGTACACGGCGCCAAAGTCGAACGCCCAGGCGTTGGCCGCCACGTTATCGATGCTTTCGCGGATGTACTTGCCCGAAAGACCCATGCGGAAGCGGTCGGTGAACTGCTTGCTGTAGCCCAAGGTGACCGCCAGGTCGTAGTAGTTGTACGTGTCGTAGCGGCCAAGCCCTGGCTCTTCGGGCACCGGCTCGGTGTAGCCCGGGGGAGCCAGGTCGCGGTCTGCAGCAAGGTCCGACATGCCCATGTAGATGACGCCCAGGCCAAAGCTGCCCAGGTCGCCAAAGCCATGGGTCACGGCCAGCGCAGTGTGGTCGATGTCAATCAGCCACTTGTTGTAATTGAGCCCAACAAGCGTCTTCCCGGCATCGGTCTGGATACCCGCCGGGTTCCAGAAAATCTGGTTGGGGTCGCCGTAGATGGTGGTCGCCGCAGAACCCAAAGCCACCATCCGTGCGCCCACACCGATCTTCAGAAACGCGGCGCCGTCGATGCCCGGTTTCCTCAACTGCCCGGCGGCCGCCACAGAGGCCACCAGGAGCAGGAACACCAGAACGAGGCCTACGGTTCTTGACACCTTCATATCTGTATCTCCTTCGGTTAGGGATTGTCAGGTCGCGACCACTGCTACCGGATGATGGCAAAGGTGCCGTGCTGCTGCCCACCTTTGTACTTGACCACCCAGATGTACAGGCCGCTTGCCACCTCGTTCCCATTCTGGGAGTACATGTCCCAGAAGTAGGTACCGTTGGTAGCGACCGGCGCCACGTAGTCGACCTCCTGCACGAGCATGCCAGCAAGGTCGTAAATCTGGATGGTGCAGCGCGAGGGCAGGTTGTAGAACATCACCTGGTGCTTGCCGCTGGCATCGTGGAATGCCACCCGCTTGTACGGGTTCGGCCGCACGCCAATCTTCGCCCTGCCCATCTCGATATCAGCCACAGTGGCCGTCGGAGACACAAGCACAAAGACAGCGCCGAGTTTCTTCAACCCCTCGATGTTGCTCGCCTGGGGGTAGTCGGAGGTCTTCCATGCCCACGGCCAGGTGTTCTCCCAGTAGCCACTCCGACCGTTGATGTTGACCTTGCCGCTCTCCAACCAGCTCACGTTATCCAGTCCCTGGTAGGCCGGCGGCACCGTGGCAGCTGCGCCTTCCTTGTAACTGGACACATAGTACCAGTAGCTCTGGCCAGGAGCGGTGTAGGTATCATCCTCCCACGCGTAGGGGTAGGTGGCAGCGTCGGTGTCGGTGTTCTTGTAGTTGGCGAACTCCGCCTTCGGTACCACCTTCACCAGCGAATAGGGGCCCCAATAGTCGCCCTGTTGCGGCTTGAGATACTCGGTGTTGGTCATCAAGGGGTTGATCTCATCCTTGCCAGGGTCAACTGCCGGGTCCATGGTCTTCCACCACGTGCCGTGCGTGGGGTAGAGCTTCTCGGTGGAGTTGTAGCGCGGCCAGGCGACGCACTTGTAGATCTTGATGCCGTCGCAGTCGCCCAACTTGCTCGGATCCTGCCACTTGATGAGCGGTCTGACGTTCTTGGAGCCGCTCACTTTGATCTCCGGCACCGGCGGACCAGAGGGCACGTCGTAAGAGCCGTCCGGCTTGATCGAGTTGAACACCGCGCGCGCCATCTTCACCGTCTTGCGCAGGCCAAGAATCCGGAAGCCCGAACCACGGTAGAAGTAGAGCCTGATCCTCTCGCCCACTTCCATGGAGAAGGGGCCGATGGCGCAGATCGGGTCGCCATCGAACTGGTACTGGCTAATCAAGCCTTCCGTGATAATGTTGGGCTCCATGGCCTGGCCGCGCGGCGGGGCGTCGATGGGGTTGATCCCCAACGGGGCACCAGTAACCGGGTCATAGACCGTGACCGGGGTCGCCTTTTCGCGCGCGCCATCCGGATAGGTCCACTGTGACGGGTCTTTCACGACGAACGTCGTTGGGTCACCAGCAGTGCCACCGGAGAAGATGGCCGGGTTGGGATTGAGGTCGAACTTGGCGCCATCGCCGCTCTTGCCACCATCCACGAAGAAGCAGCCCATGCTGGCGATGTGACCTTTCTTGGGAGTGCCGTCGAAGACACCGCCCCAACCAGGCTGGTTGGTGTGGAACCAGCCGCGCTGTACGCCCTCACCCACGGCAGGGACAATCTGGTTGCCGCTGGCGTCCTTGAATGCGAGGAACTTCTCCTCCCACTGCAAGGTGTTGGGGTTCCACTTCTTGGCGCCAAGCCAGCCGTAGCCGTTGTAGGCATCGAAGTACTCGCCAAAATCCGTCACGGCCG
>JACIZP010000288.1 GCA_014359355.1 Calditrichota bacterium
AGCCTGAAAAAGATTGTGCTCTGCAAGATTATCCCAAAGGTGGCCTACCCCGATCAGACGGTCCTTTTCAACCAGGAAGTGGCCAAGATCGTCAGCGACTCGGAGCAAGGCAGGATCCCCACCATTCCTCCTGGCACACTCTACCTGGTTGACCAGTACTCCCCGTTTGACGTGGCCACGATGCTGTCTGGGGATGGCATCCATCCCAACGACGCGGGCTACAGCAAAATGGCGGACGTCTACTTCAATGCGCTGGCCTCCCTGCTTTTCCCAGGCGACAACTTCAATCGAGCATCCCTGGGGCCTTACTGGACTGCAGACCCTGAGTACCACATCGTCAATAACGAGCTGGCCAACACTTCGACCGAGAACGTCTGGGGGCACTTGGCGGTCTACAACCTCACCAGCAACGCCAATGACGTCTCTTTCCAGTGGGGAGCTGCGGCCCCGCAAGACGGTATCGATCAGGGCGGTTTTGCCCTGCTGCTGAATGCCGCCTCGGTAAACGCCGATGGCTATCTGCTCTTCCGGCGCACCAACGGCACCATAAGCCTGTGGACCATCGCCGGCGGCGTGCCGGGTCATAGCGTCGCCTCAGCCACCGGCAGCCAGGCGGCGCCCCGTGCCGGCGACGTGATGCGCGTGCTGGTCAGCACCAGTCCGGCAGGCCACCATTTCGACCTGTACATTAACGGCCGCTACGACGGCCGCGTCACCGATGCCGCCAAAGAAAAGGGCAACAGCGCCAACAAGTACGCCGGCATCATGTTGAAGGGCGGGTATAACACCAGCATCGACAACTTCTTTGCCCGCACCAGTCTCGACGTAACCCCGCCGGCCGCGATCACCAACCTCGGCATTGCCGGCATCAGCTCCATGTCGGTCACGCTCACCTGGACTGCCCCAGGCGACGATGGCAACGTGGGCACTGCATCATCGTATGTGATCAAGTACCTGGACCAACCCATAACCGCTGCCAATTTTGCGTCTGCCGTCAGCGTGCTCAGCCCTCCAGTCCCCAAGCCCGCTGGCTCGCCGGAGACCTTCGAGGTAAAAGGGCTGCTTTCGAACAAGACCTACTTTTTCGCCATCAAGGCCCTGGATGAGGCGGGCAATGTCAGCGACCTGTCCAACATCGTCTCGGCAGTGACGCCTGGCGAGGCGACGCTTGCTACCTTTACCGACGACTTTGAGCGCCAGTCCTTAGGCGCCAACTGGTCAGCCCACTCCGCTTACGCCATTGTCAACGGCGACCTGGCGAACACCTCCCCCACGTATGCCTGGGGCTACATGGCCGTGCTCAACAATCGGGACAACCCAGTGGAAGCCTCCATCAAGTGGGCAAACAATGCGGACGCTACCGGGATAAGGGAGGGTGGCTTGGCCCTCATGTTGAACGCTCCCATCCCCACTGCCAGCGGCTACCTGATTTGGAAGGATGGCAAGTACGTGCGTCTCTGGACCATCACCTACGGCAACCCTGGCGAGACTATCGCCAACGTGGAAGGCCTTCAGCCGCAGCCCGGGCCAGGGGATGTGTTTAAGGTAAAAATGTCTACCAACGCCTCCGGGCACCACTTTGATGTGTTCATCAACGACAAGTTCGACGCGCGGGTATCGGACACGAACAAGCTGCAGGGCAACGCCAGCACAAAGTACGCAGGAGTCTACCTGAAGGGTGGACTGAACAACAACGTCGCCGAGTTCTCAGTAGCCGTGCCTCTCGGCGATCCATCGATACTCGTTGTGGCCGCGGGCAACCAACAGAGCGGACCAGTGGGCACCAGGCTGCCGGTCCCCTTGACCGCGCGGGTCACCGACCGCAACGGCTACCCGGTCTCTGGCGTGTACGTGGACTTTAAGCTTGCCTCTGGCCAGGGCTTTCTGAGCACCGATTCCATAGACTTCAACGGATACCTCTGGATGGAGGCCGAGGAAGGGATTGCGACTCCACCGATGGTGAAAGCTTTTGACCAGAACGCTTCGGGCGGAGCGTACGTGCACGTGCCGGAGGGAACCGGAGTGAACGCCGGGAGGGTCACCTTCACCATCTATTTGCCTGTCTCGGGAACTTTCTACTTGTGGGGGAGAGGGCTCGGCCCCTCGGGCACCTCCGATTCCTTCTGGTCCTATGCCGACGATGGCACGCCCGAAATCTTCAGTCTGCAGAACCAGACGACGTGGGGATGGCGGCGGCGCACTACGCCGTTAGCCCTCAGTGCAGGGGTACACACCATCGTGTTTGAAAACCGCGAAGACGGCACGCTCTTGGACAAGATCCTGTTGACCAACGTCAGCACTTACACCCCGTATGGCATGGGCGGTACTACCCCGCCTTTGACCAACGTTTCCAACACTTCCGGCTTTGCCTATAGTTACCTCACTCTTGGCACGCAAGCGGGCCAGGTCACCGTAAATGCCACGGCATCTTACAAGGGCACCCCCCTTTCGGGAAGCCCTGCTCAGTTCGTGGCTTATGCCACCAGCAGTACGCCGACACCGTTGCGCTATGTGTCCGGCAACGGCCAGACCGGCCCTGCAGGTCGGCCTCTGCCTCAACCGTTCGTCGTCGAAGCCAGAGACTCCTATAACAACCCGGTCATGAACTTGCCGGTGCTCTTCGAGGTAGTGGAAGGGGACGGCAGGCTCTCGGAAGCGCAGCCGGTGTTCACCGATGCGTCTGGCCGCGCCGCCACCGTGCTCACCCTGGGGACGACGCAGTTCAAGAACGTGGTGCGGGCGTCCTCGCCAGGCGTGAGTGGTGCGCCGGTGGAGTTTACCGCCTATGCCACGTCGGGCATCCCCACAGAGATGCAGTATGTGAGCGGCAACTACCAGACAGGGGTGGTTGGCAGTCAACTGGCGCAGCCCCTGGTGGTGCGTGTACTCGACAATTTGGGTGACCCGCGTCCGGGGTGGCCTGTGGTCTTTCGCATCCAGACCGGGGACGGGGCACTGGACGGCGGCGTGGACACCCTTTCTGTGATCACCTCGCAGGAGGGTTTAGCGCAGGCTCTGTGGACGCTGGGCACCCAGGCAGGGGTTGCCAACAACATCGTGGCCGCGGTTGCCACTCGTGGCGACAGCCTCCTCACCGGCGCGCCCATCCTGTTCCAGGCATCGGCCTCTGCCGGAGAACCCCACAGCCTGCAAATGGTCTCCGGCGACAACCAATCCGCCCCTATCGGCTGGGAGCTTGACCAACCCTTGAGCGTGCTGGTCGCGGACCGCTTCGGCAATCCGGTGGCGGGATGCAAGGTCAAGTTCGAGGTGACCGTGGGCACTGCCTCGTTCGCGGGCAGCACCTCTGTTGAGGTGACTACTGACCAGAGTGGTATCGCCCGGGCGACCCTCACCATGGGTAACATCCCCGGGCAGGAGAACCGAGTCGAAGTGCGAGGCGTGAGCCAGGCGCTCGTCGGCGAGCCCATAGCATTTCGGGCTATGGCGACCGAGGGAGTGGCCAGCCACATCTACAAGATTTCTGGCGACCAGCAGAGCGCCACGGTGGGCACCCTGCTGCCTCAGCCGTTGGTAGTGCAGGTGAAGGACATTTTCGGCAATGTGCGGCCCGGTCACACCGTGCACTTTGCCGTGACCGCGGGCGATGCACGCATTGCTGGCGCCTCCAGCAGCGACGTGGTGACCGATCAGCAGGGACTCGCGCAAGTGAACGTGACCGTGGGTACCACGGCGGGCGCAAATCTCTACTCGATTGCCGCCTCCTCTGAGGATATCCGCGGCCGGCCATTGGTGGGCTCTCCGGTCCTCTTCACGGCCTCAGCAACACCAGGCGCACCGGCACAGCTGGCCAAGATCTCCGGAGACGGCCAGAGCGCGCCGGTCAACACTGCGCTGGAACAGCCGCTAAAAGTCCGCGTCACCGACCAATACGGCAACGGGGTGAGCGGCGTCAACGTCCTCTTCCAGGTCATCTCGGGCGCAGGCTTCATCGAGGGGGTCCGGCAAAAGGCCGTGCCGGTGAACAGCCAGGGCTATGCCCAGGTGGTTTTCACCCTTGGCTCGGTAGCTGGCCCAGACAACGTCGTACAGGCCAGCGTGACCATTGCGGGTCAGCACCTGGCCGGCTCGCCGGTCACTTTCCGCGCGACCGCCCTCCCAGGGGCAGCAGCAGGCCTCGTGCGCGTGTCGGGGAACAATCAGACAGGAAGAGCAGGCAGCAGGCTGCCGCAGCCGTTCGTGGTACGCGTGCCTGATCAGTGGAACAACCCTGTGCCCAACTTCCCGGTGCGCTTTACTGTGGCTGCCGGCGGTGGCAACATTGACAGTCTTTCCTTCAAAGACGTGCTGACCGACTCGACGGGACAGGCTCGTGCCTACCTCACTCTCGGCACGGTGGCGGGCACGTTCAACAATAAGGTCACCGTCACAGGGCAGGGTCTGTCTGGTTCGGTGGACTTTTTTGCTTCGGCCACTGCCGATAATCCCCATCGTCTGGTGCCCGTCTCAGGCGATGGGCAGACGGCAATGGCAGGGGCGCGCCTGGCGTCGCCATTCGTGGTCCGGGTAGTCGACCGCTTTGACAATCCCATCGCCGCGCACAATGTGACCTTCACAGTCATTCAAGGGGGCGGCACCATCGACGGGGTCGCGGAGCGGACGGTTGCCACCAACGCGACCGGGTACGCGCAGGTCTATCTGACGCTGGGCACGGCCCCAGGCACCCAGGTCGTGCAGGCGCGCGCCTCCTTCTCCGGCACAGACCTCCAAGGCTCGCCGGCCGTCTTTACTGCCACCGCCACAGGCGCTCCTCCGGCGCGAATTGCCGAGCACTCGGGCAACGGGCAAGTGGGCGTGGTGGGGAACTTTTTGTCATCGCCGCTTAAGGTACTGGTGACCGACCAGTATGGCTACCCAGTGCCTGGTCACACGGTCACCTTCTCCGTGGTGAGCGGAGGAGGTGCGCTCGGCCCGGCGCAATCGGCCACAGCCGCCGTCGTCAGCGACGCTGCGGGGATCGCCCAGACCACCTGGCGGCTGGGTCCTGAGGCCGGCGTCGACAACAACGTCGTGCATGCCACTGCTACCTACCAGGGAGCGGCATTGACCGGCTCGCCGGTGGTATTCACCGCCTCGGCCCGCACCTCTGCTGCCCGAACTATTCTCATCGAATTGGGCAACAACCAGATCGGCGTCGTGGGCAGACCTCTCCCCGAGGCGCTCAAGGTAAAGGCCGTCGATGCAGACGGCAACCCAGTGGCAGGCCACCCCGTCACCTTCCGCGTGGTCTCCGGCGGGGGTAGGCTCGACGGCAACGACACCACGGCCGTGCGCAGCACCGCGGGCGATGGCATTGCCACCGTGACCTTGGCCCTCGGCCCGCGAGCTGGAACGGCGAACAATGTGGTACAAGCCACGGCTACCGATGGCCTCAATCCGCTGGCCGGCTCGCCCCTGACCTTTGTTGCCAGCGCGCTCCCGGATGTGCCCAATTCGTCGGCCTCGAGGATTACGGCCACTTCCCCCGTGCCGGCGGACGGCGTGAGCCAATCGCTCATTACCGTGACCTTGCTGGACACCTTCAACAACCCGGTGCCCGGTCGACTGGTGAGCATCTTAGCTTCGGGCAGCGGGAACACTCTCACCCAGCCGGGTGCTCCCACCGATGCGGAGGGCAGAGCAACCGCCACGTTAGCCTCAACAAGGGCAGGGCAAAAGACCGTGCGGGCGCGTATAGAAAGCGACAATGTGCTCCTTGCCGACTCTGCGGTGGTGACCTTTACCCCTCTGCCGGCCAGCAAGATTGCCTACCACGACGGGAACAATCAGGTCGCCAATATCGGCACGGTTGCAGATAAGCGGT
>JACIZP010000289.1 GCA_014359355.1 Calditrichota bacterium
CGAGTAATCTTCCTCGGCGCCATGGTTCAATTGGGAGACTTGGGAAATCTTTCAGGTCACGCAAGATACTAACTTCATTAGGGACATGTATGAGTACGGCGTGAGGTTTCACAGCTTCTGGGTGCGGGAGCGTGACGACGATCGAGACGGCCTCTGCGAATGGGGCGGCGATGCTTTCTTGGAGTCGGTGAGAGACTACAACGTGATTTGGGACCTGTTGGGCGGCTACCCAGATCCCCACAATGCCAACAAGGTGGAGGCACTGGACCTCAATTGCGAGCTGGTCATGGAGGAAAAGGCGCTGGCCTCCATGGCGGCTGCCTTGGGGAAGCAAGAGGAAAGCACGCACTGGGAGCGGCTTGCCCAGGCACGCGCCGACGCCATCAATGCCCTCATGTGGGACCCAGAGACGCGGTTTTACTACCATGTCGAGAGAAACAGTCACACTTTCACCTATCGGTCCACAAACGATCTGCGTCGCAAGGAAATCATCGGCTTCCTGCCGCTGTGGGCGGGGGTCGCTAACCAGGCGCAGGCGCGCTACCTTCTCGCCGAGCTGCGCAACCCCGAGACGTTCGGACGGCCCTATGGCGTCCCGCTTCTCGCACACAACGACCCCTACGACGGCTACGATGCGCATTCGGTGTACCCGGAGTGGAATTTCCTTGTCTTCCGCGGGTTGCTGGCTTATGGTTTCTATGACGAGGCTCGCGAGTTGGCTGAACGCCTCTTTGCCGGGGTGATCGAAACGCTGCGGAACTACCACGACTTTTACGAGTCCTATTTCTGCGACGCACCCCGTCCCTCGGATTCCTGGCTGCATACCTACATCTGGACTGGGGTGGTGGCGCGCATGCTTCTGGACTTGGCCGAGGTGGGCGTGCGGGTCGACGAACAAGAGGCTCCGCAGACACCGCCCCCAGCTGCGGTAGCCGTTTTCCCTAATCCATGCAATTCTCGAGCCGTCTTTGTCTTCACAACGAAGCAAGGGGGGCAGGCGCGGTTGAGCATCTACGACCTGGCCGGGCGCGAGGTAACACGACTCATTGACCAGAATCTGCCAGCCGGCTTGCATCGGATAGAGTGGGATGCCACCGCGCTGGGGAGGCCCGCCGCTTCCGGCCTCTACCTGTATGTGCTTGAGGCCGATAGCCGCATGTGGCAGGGGAAGATAGTGCTTGTCCGTTAGGTTCTGACGAAGAGCTTCTTTCTGGAAGGACAGCCTCCCGAGGCCGTCCTGTGTCGCCTCCTCGTTGGTGAGAGAACAACTTATGTGGAGGGTCAGAAATGCTTTCGAGGGTGAACTTGGGCGTCCTGTGTGCATTCATCTGGTGGGCATCTGGTCTTGGGGCGCAAGCGTGCGCAGGCTCCGTCCCAAAACCACCTTACGTGGTGCCAGTGGTGGTGGTGTGCTATTACCCACTGGCAGGCGATTCGATAAACATAGCTGTGACCGGGGATTGGGGACGAAGCCTTGCCTTCACCAAAGCCAAGGTCGATAGCCTCACCAAGAGGATTGCCGAATGCTTAGAAGAAGGCTCGCGCTTTCGGGCATACAAGAATCCCGAGGCGCAACCGAGCCTGAAGTACAAAGTCCTGCACAAGTACGAGTTCTTCGATCCCTTGCCGTTGTGTTTCAAGCCAGGCCATGCTCGTCCGGTGCCCGACTACTACGCGGTGGCCAAACGCATCAATGCAGAGTACTGGGTCGAAAAGAAAGGCGTGAAG
>JACIZP010000290.1 GCA_014359355.1 Calditrichota bacterium
GGCTGCACGAGCTCGTCACCTCACCATTTCGATCCGGACGTGGATATGCCTATCAAAGAAGAAGGCGGTGCTCAACACCGCCTTCATGCGTTGCGCTATTCTGCTCCGCTCGGTCTATTTCAGCTTGAAGATCACAGGGATGCCGATCTGCACGGTAACCGGTTTGTCGCGCTGCTTGGCCGGTTTCCATTTCACCGCCTTGACCGCCGCAATGGCTGCCTCATCGCACCCGTTGTTGCCCAACGAGTTCTGCGCCCAGGCCTTGATCACCTCGCCCTTGTCACTAATGACGGCGATGACGTAGACCTTGCCTTCCACCCCGGCCTTGCGCGCGATCTCCGGGTACTTTAGCGCCTGCTGGATGGCCTGGAAGCCACCGATCGGCTCGGGTGGCTCGTCCCAGGCCACGAAGATCTGCGCGGACTCGTCTACTTGCTCCGGGGGCGGAGGTGGCGGGGGCAGCTCCGAGAGGTCCAATTCCGTGGTGGAAATGGTCTCGTCCTCAGGGATGTCCTCGCTCTCGCTCTCAATGGGGACGGCCGGGCGGCTCGTGGCAGGTGGGCGATCCATCTGCTCCGTGGGCGGGATCTCATCGACCTGCATCTTAAAGTCGATGCTCTCCACCTTCTCGGTCTTGATCTCGTACCGTTTGGAGGCCTGGAACATCCCGATGAGCAAGACCAAGGCCAGCACCATGGAAAGCTGGAAGACCTTCCGGTACTGCAGCCTGAGGTCTGCCTTTGGGTCTTTCCTCAACATGGCTCCATCACCTCACTCTCCGGCAGGTTTTGCCGAATAGTTAACATTCAGGGCGTCGGCCTTGCGCAACTCCTCCTGAATGTCGATGACCACCCCCATCTGCGCATCCTTGTCCACGCGCAGGGACACCACCTTCAGGGGGTGTAGGGGGTCGGTGCGCTTCTTGTACATGATGCCGGAGATGTCGCGCACGTCCACCAGTTTGTCATCGACCGAAATGCGCTGGAACCGATCCACCCATACGTAAGCCACATCGCGCTTGCCGGGGAGTTTCTCAATCTGTTTTGCCCGTGGCAGCACCACCGGCAGACCGCGATATTGCTTAAAGACGGTCGCCACCAGAAAGAAAAGCAAGAGCATGAAGATGATATCCGGCAGCGAGGCCGTCGGGATAGCGGCGGAAGCCTTCTCTTTCTTCCGGAACTTCAATTCTTTGACTCCTTCCCGTTACCAGATGTTCCCGGAGCCGCCGTCTTAAGACTCGGGCTCGGCGATGGAGATGCGTGGCGCCTTGGCCTGCTTCACCTGATCCAGAACCGCAATGAACACCTCGTAAGGGGTGCGCCTGTCGGTCTTGACGGAGACGATGAGCTGCGGGCGCTCGGCCAACCTGGTCTTTATAGCCTCCCGAATCATCTTCACTTCGATCGGCTGCTTGTCCAACATCACCTGCCCGCTCGCGTTAATCAGCAGGTTGGCGATGTTTTCCTTCCGCACCTCCTTGGTCTCACCCTTGGGCGGAAGCGCAAGGCCGATTCCCTTGTCCACGTCAATGGTGGTGGTCAACAAGAAGAACGTGAGCAAGAGGAAGACAATGTCCGACAGGGAGGCCTGCGGGATTTCGAGCTTGCGCTCTTTTCTGCGCTCCACTAACATTATGGGTTCCTCGCTCAGAGCTACTTGGTCTTCTCCATCTCCACCAGCGTGTCGATAAAGTCGACCGAGCTCTCCTCCATGTCAATGACCAAGCGGTCGATGCGTGACACGAAGTAGTTGTGGGCCGCCTGCATGATGATCGCCACGATCAACCCGAACACGGTGGTGAGCAACGCTTGTGAAATACCGTCGGCAACGATGGTGGGGGAAATGTCGTTAGCCTTAGCAATGGCGTCAAACGCGGTCACCATGCCCCATACGGTACCCAAGAAGCCAAGCATGGGTGCCACACTCACTACCGTGGCCAACCAGACCAGGCCTCTTTCCAAGAATGCCATCTCGATAGACCCAGCATTGACAATAGCCTTCTCGACCTGGTCAATGCCACGGTCGGCGCGCAGCAAACCGGCGTGGAAGATTGCCGCCACCGGACCACGCGTCTTCTCGCACAGTTCCAGCGCCTGCTTGACGCCACCTGTCTTGAGCGCGTCACGAATCTGGCCCAGGAACTTCTTCGTCTTGACCGAGGCCCTTGACAGGGTCCACAGACGCTCAAAGCTGATTGCCAGGCCGAGGATGA
Source organism: Calditrichota bacterium (assembly GCA_014359355.1). Taxonomy (NCBI): domain Bacteria; kingdom Pseudomonadati; phylum Calditrichota; species Calditrichota bacterium. The sequence continues at coordinate 2,216 of JACIZP010000290.1, forward strand.
GCAGCGCCAGAATCGGCCACATGAACGCGCCGCCACGAAGATACAGTTCGACCATGCTCCCTTCTCCTCTTCAACAAGTTAGAAACCTGCAACGGACGGCCCATCTATTCTGTGCGTAAGTATAGCGAATTTTTGCGTAAATGTCAATACTTTTTTCTCGCTGCTGCAGTTTCTGTGCGCCGCACTGCTCTCGCCGCCACCTCCTCTGCGCCTCTCTGAGGATCTTTGCGGAGTCAGCGTCTTGATCAGGGGACAAGGTGGCCCGCCCCTCCATTCGTCCGCCTCTCGCCATGGGATGCTGAGCGAGCCACTGCGGTCCCCTCCACGCCGTACTCAGTGCAGCCACCCGGCGTCTGCAGGAATTCCCTCCCTACTCCCCGCTCTGTGCACGCGACGCGCGGCTTCGTACGCCCGCCTGCACCAAGCGCTGCGCCTCCGGAAAGTGCGCCAGCGCCGCTTTCACCTGGGCGTCCTGGGCGACTGCTACCTCGTAGAACCGCTCGGTACCCCACAGTTGTCGGGCAATTTCGCTCTTGATAACCTGCCGCCATAGTTCTCGCTCTGCCTGTGCCACATGCTCGTCGACGCCTACCCTCCGGCGCAGCAACAGCCGGCGGAACTCGAGGAGCATCCCTTCGTCCACCACAAAGCGCTGTTTGAAGGCAGTGAAGTTCCGTGCAAGGTTGCGGTGTCGGGCAGCGTATTCGGCCCCATATTCGAAGAAGAGCCCATCGGCCATTAACTGCACGGTGAGCGCACTCAGAGCAGGGGCGGCCACCTCGACGTCCGGCACGATGCCGCCGCCCCCGTAGACGGTCCGGCCACCCATGGTGCGAAACTGGGGGCGCACGGGTGTAGTCTGCTTAGGGGGTGCGTTGCCGTTCCCCAGTTCCAAGTCCTCAAGTGAACGTTGAATCAATCGCCCACTTGGGGTGTAGTAGCGGGCTATGGTGATGCGCAGGGCGCCACCGTCGCTCAGCCGTACCTCACTCTGTACGAGGGCCTTGCCAAAAGTCGGCTCTCCGACGATGAGGGCCCGATCCCAGTCCTGAAGAGCGCCGGCCACCACTTCCGCGGCACTGGCAGAGCCGCCGTCCACCAGCACCACGAGGGGAAGGTCGGCGTAGGGCGTAGGGTCTGACGAGCAGAGCTGGTCACTGGCGTGGGCTCCACGTCCCCGGGTGTAGACGATCGTCCTCCCGCCAGGAATGAAGCGGTCGGCCACCTCATAGGCCTGTTCCAGGAAGCCACCGGCATTGGAGCGCAGGTCGAGGAGGAGTTGCCTCATCCCCTGCTGCCGCAATTCGGCCAGCGCGCGGTCCAACTCGTGGCTGGCGGTGCGGGAGAAAGAGGCCAGCCGCACGTAGCCGGTGTGCGCCTCCACCATGAAGGCACAGGCCACACTGGCCAAAGGGATGCGCTCCCGCTGCAGCTGCACCTTGAGCAGTTCGCTCGTGCCAGGCCTCCGCAGGCTTAGGGTCACGGTGCTGCCTGTCCTGCCGCGCAGACGCTCTTCGATTTCCCCGGCGTCCATGCCCAAAGTGGACTGCTCATCAATGCGCAAGATGCGATCGCCAGGCCGAATGCCCGCCCGCTCGGCTGGGCTACCGCTCTGCGGGGCCACGACCACCGGCACCTTGTTCAGCACGAGGAACTCGATCCCCGTGCCCTCATAGTAGCCGTTGTGCCGCTGTTCACTTTCCGCCACTTTGCTCGCCGGTATGTACGTGGTGTGCGGATCGAGCTCGCTGAGCATGCCGCGAATTGCTGCGTCCACCAGTCGACCGGCGTCCAGCTCCTCCACGTAGTAGCGGCGCACAGTGTTAAAGACCTCCACGAAGCGCCGCACGTGGTCCTGGGCAGCAGCGACCGTGGCTGCCGCCCTGCTCTCAAGGCGAAGAGCAAAGGCCGCAGAGAGGAATAGCACGGCTCCTGCTGTCCATTTCAGCCGGATGCTCAACCGCCAAGCACCTCACACTTCATGCGGACTTGTACCCGCCAGCTTTCGCCAGCCGGTAGCAGCACGCGCCACAAGGGCACGATAGCTGAACTTTGGTAGACGCGCTCAAACCCACCTTCCGACTGTGAGATCGTCTCGATGGGAAACCGCCAGACCCTCGCTGGCAGATCGAAGCCGAGGCTGACGCGAAGTTGCCGCCACTCGTCGGTGAGCGCTACCTCCTGCACTCGTTCCTCTTCACCGGTGCTCGCCAGGTGGGCTTGGGCGGGCTTACGCCCGTCAAAGGTGAAGTAGCGGTCCGGCGCCTGGCCCGCCTGCAGGGCTACGTTGAACTCGACACCAAAGAGCAGCTCAATATCCTCCCGTTCGGGATTGCGCAACTCATAGCTGGCCAGCACTTCGTCGCTGCCCGCGCTGACCACCACCCGCTTGGTGAGCTCGAGAGCACGCACAACAGTTCCTACTTTTACCTGGCCATTTCTGCGTAAAACGATCTCAGTTGCGCCGCGCTCTTTAGCCACGGCGAGCTCATACTGGCCGCCCACAAAGTCCCCGTGCTCGTCGTAGCGTGCAGAGGCCAGTTGCTCAAGCGTCGTGTCCGGCCCCAGAAAGTGGTCGACGAGGGACTTGTGCTCATACCAGTCGTAGTGGAGGCGGCGCTCAAGGCCTTGCTCCTTCACGAGAACGAGGTCGTGAATGCTGGCCACGCTCTTCTGCCCTGGCGAATCCTGCGCGCCGCTACTGGCAAGGGCGAGCTTGCGATGGTACCCCTCCTCCCGGCGGGCGATAGTGTCCAGGAGATTGAGCGCCTTTGGTTTGTAGTCCCACTCGGTCAACACGCCCCCCTTTGCCGGCGCGAGGTAAAGGTTAAAGCGGTCGGTCTCTGCGATGACCTCGTTGTGGCCGTCCGCGTCAAAGTCGGTGACCTGCACCGTCACCCATTTCTTGGCGCGGCCGGCATGCTCCACACGGTCGAGGAGCACCTCCGCGGAGATGAGCTCTTTGTAGATGGCTGCTCGTAAGTTATTCAGGTACAGCCCTCCGAACACGCCGTGCCAGTAGGGACAATTGCACTGCCCTGCCCAAAGGTGGTCGCGGGCCTGGGAGATGAGCTTGCTGCGGTGCCCCTGTGCCAGCCGTGAGACTCTCCTGCTGACGCGCAACATGCGCTTGTGCATGTGGTTGGCTTCAGGGTACTTGGCCAAGAAATTCCGCCAGAAACCTCCGCGCACGAACACCTTGTAGCGCTCCAGGAGCTGCGCCTGGGCGAGCTTCTGCTCAAAATCCTCGTACTCGTGGATGGCCCGCGCCGGGAGCGCCCATTCCATCATCTCGCGGTAGGAGGCGGTGGGAAGGTAGACCCGCCCCGCCGGGGGGAGCTGCTCCAAGGCCTCGGAGAAGTGAACGATGGTGATCCAATCGCTGTTTTCCTCGAGGGAAATGAGGAAACGCTCCAGCCACCGGTCGGCGTAGCAGTGCTTATGCGTGCCTGGCCAGATGCCAAACTTCTCGCCATCGTCGGCAAAGACGATGAGTCGATTGCCGTCCTCGGTAGCCAGGGAACGGAGGTAGTCAATGGTCACTTCCGGTTCCTGGAACGGGATGGTGTAGCGCAACCGCTCACTAATGGGAAACACGGCGAGAGTATCCCCCTCGTTCTCCGTGAGGAAGTATCCCAGGAGTTCCTCTTCGCGCAGGCCGGCGTACTTGAAGTGCGAGTCGTCCACCACCGTGTAGCGAATCCCGGCTCTGCTGAGGGGTGTTGGCAGGTGTGGTTCCCAGATGCGTTCGGCCAGCCACATGCCAGTGGCCTGGTAGCCAGTCAGCCTGGCGACGTAGCTGGTCAGCTTTTCGATCTGACCCAGCTTGTCTTCATCAGGGATGGTGATCATGATCGGCTCGTAGTAGCCGCCCGTCATCATTTCCACCTGGCCGCGGGCCACCATCTCGCGCAGCAGCGCCACAAACTCCGGATAGCGCGTCGCGATCCACTCCAAGAGAATCCCCGTGTAGTGGAGAGCGACTTTGATGCGAGGGTGGCGATGCAGGGCCTCCAGGAAAGGACGATATGCCCTGTCAAAACCCTCTTGGAAGACAAAGTCAAAGTTGCCCACAGGCTGATGGCTGTGGACGCCAAGTGCGACGTTGATTTTCCTCACTCCATCCCTCGCCACTCTCTTGCTCTGTCCTGGTGATCGGCTGCCGCTTCCTGCCCGTGGCTCACAGCTTGCTGGCTACGGCCTGGGCCATATCCAAGGTGCTTGCATTGCCTCCCATGTCGTAGGTGCGCACCTTGCCCTCTTTGATGACTTGAGCAATGGCACCTTCCAGCCGCGCCGCCATGTCCTTCTCGTCAAGCCAATCGAACATCAGCTTGACGGCCAGGAGCATGGCCATCGGGTTGACTTTATACTGGCCGGCATATTTGGGCGCGGAACCATGGGTGGGCTCGAAGATAGCGTAGTTGTCACCGATGTTGCCGCTGCTGGCAAAACCCATTCCCCCCACCAGCTGCGCGCACAGGTCGGAGATGATGTCACCGAACATGTTCGAAGTAACCAGGACACCGTAGTCCAGCGGGTTCTTCAGCAGCCACATGCAGATGGCATCGATATTCGCCTCCCAGAGCTGGATGTCCGGGTATTCCTGGGCCACCTTGCGTGCCTCGCGGATCATCAGCCCCGAGGTCTCGCGGATGACGTTGGGCTTTTCCACCACAGTCACGCTCTTGTAGCCATACTTGCGCGCGTACTCGAAGGCATCGCGCACAATGTTCCTGCTCGCCTGCCGCGTGATGATGCGCAAAGAGATGGCCATGTCTTCATCGGCCACGTTGGCAAAACGGCGCATCTTGGGGTGATGCTCGTCCAGCACCTTGCGCACCGCAGGCGGCACAGGGTGGAACTCGACTCCGGCGTACAGGTCTTCCGTATTCTCCCGAAAAACCACCAGGTCAATCCCTTCGCGATAGTTCAAGGGATTTCCTTCGTAGGCGCGACATGGCCGCAGATTCGTGCGCAGGTTGAACTCCTGGCGCAACCGCACGATCGGGCTCGAGTAGACGAGGCCTTTGCCCTGCAGCTCCGGGATGAGCTCCTTCTCCGCCTCCTCCTTGGGCTTCGAGGTGATCGCCCCGAAAAGGCAACAATCGGTCT
>JACIZP010000291.1 GCA_014359355.1 Calditrichota bacterium
GATAGTGCGCAAGGCCTCGGCGCGGATGTAGGGGTCAGGATCGGTGAGCGCCGTCTGCCCAAGGGTCGCGATAACCTGTTCGCTGGCAAATTTGCCCAGGGCGCGCACGGCCTCCAGGCGCACGTTGGTGGAGTCATCCTTCAGGGACTTTTCCACCACCGGCACCAGCGAGCGATCTCCCATTTCCCCCAGGAGGGCCAACGCCCCGCAGCGGCCCCATGCGGCACAGCCGATCTTGGCCAGGGCTTCTTGCGCCGCCTCTGCTACCTCTTGGTTTTCACCTGCCACCAATCTCTTGAGGAGCGGCACGGCGCGATGTTCTTCCAAGCTGCCCAACGCGTTGATGGCACGGACTTGCACCGTGGGGTTGTCGGTGTCGGCGGCGCTCGCCAGCAGGTCACTGACATCGCTCTCGTTGACGGCGAGCATTTTCAGTAGGTGCGGCACAATGGCGGTGCCGTACGGCTTGAGAGCAGCGATGGCCGCGCCCCGCACGGTGAAGTAGCTGCTGCTTAGGTGTCTGACCAGATGAGGGAGGGCTGCCTGATCGCGAATCTTGCCCAACGTGAGGATGATCGTGCGGAGCGGCGTCTTGTTCCGCTCATGATCGAGGGCGCGCAGCAACGCATGGGTCGCGAGGCGGCCAAAGCGCACCAACGCTTGACTGGCAGCTTGATGAACCTTCTCGCTGGTGTCGCTCAGGGCCGCCACCAAAGGCTCGATGGCACGCGGATCGCCGATGTCGGCAAGCGCTCGCACTGCGGCGCAGCGCACGTCGGCCTCGTCGTCATCTAAGGCCTTTACCAGCGGTTCAATCGCCGCGGGATTGCGCATCTCGCCGAGCACGCGTGCGGCGTTGCGGCGCACCAGCTCGCTGGGGCTGCGCATGCTTTCGATGACCATGTCGATGCTGCGCTCGCCCATCTGCACCAGGCCCGAGATTGCCAGGCTCACCACCGGCTCCTCCTCAAGCGCCAACATGCGCAGGAGAATGCGCGCGAGGTTTTCATCGCCAGAGGCAACAATATCGGCCACCTTTTGCTGCAGGCCAATGAGCGCCTCGTTGCGCACCAGCCACTCCTCGTCGTCTGCCGCGGCAATGAGGGTCTCGATGACACGGTGGTCGCCCAAAGTTCTGAGCACGTTGATCGCCGACCAGCGCACGCGCATGTCCAACGAGTTGACGATGCGGGGCTTGCTGAGCTCCTCGAGGGCCTCGCTGGCGCCAAGCCGCCCCAAGGAGATGACCGCTGCTTGTTGGATCTCGGGCAGGGGGTCGCGCAACAGGCCGATCAAGGTCTTGATCAGGGTCGGCTGCTGCACCGAGGGTTCGCGGCAATAGCCAAGGGCAATGATTGCCAAGCGGCGTTCGCGCCAGTCTGCGCCAGAAACTGCCTGCTGCAGCAATTCCTCCATTGAGGCGCCACTCACGGCCTCCCGCAGCTGCTGGCTACTTTCGCTCGATGACACCATGGCATGTATCCTCAACGTCAAAGGCAGTCACGCTATAGCTGCAGTCGATATTGGCCAAATACTTGACGGCGGCGCGGAAGGCGCCGATGCGAGCGCAGGTGAGGTCACGCAGAGTGGCCCCGCTGCTCAATAGCTCCTTGCAGCTCTGCACATAGGGGCACAGATGGACGGTTACCTCGACGCGGTTGGGATTGACCTCGCGCAGTTCGAACTGGCTTGCGTCACGGAAGAGCTTGGCGCGCACGCCGATCTGAATGTAGTTGTCCAGGGCCGACTTGATGGAGTCGCTCTTGCGCACCACGAAGCCGTAGTCGTTCTCCAGAGTGGAGAGGTAATTGTCCACGGCGTGCTCGTAGGCACGCTCGCAGAAGGTGCGCGGCCTGGTGCCGTGGAAATCGCGCGCGGTCTCCTCCAAAGCGGTGAGCCAACTCAGGGCCACCACCCATCCGGCTTTTTCGTTGTCCAGTTCCCGCATCACTTGCTCCTCGAAGCTAACGCTTCCAGTTTCTGCTCCGACACGCGGTCCAGTCCCAGGCGCTGCAGTTCATGTTTGACCACGTGCATGCTGATGTTCTTGCCGATCCGCTTGTTCAACTTTGCCGTGAGCTCATACAACGGCGTGCGTGGGTTCTCAGACCAGAGGAGCACCAACTCCGCCCGGTCGTCGGGGGTGAAGGTGGCCAACTCTTGCGCCAACACTTCTTCCGCCACCGGTTTTTCGATCTCCGCGGCCAGCGATTCGAGAATGCGCTTGGTATCGCGGGCAATCGCTAGCTCTTCGTTGGTCTTGATGACCAGCACTTTGACCTTCCCTTTGCTGATGTCAACCGCGTTCTGGGCGTTCTTCTCCTCATCGATCTCAATACCCAATGCCTTCAAATTGGCAAGGGAGGTGCGGCGCACAAAAGAGGAGTTCTCGCCGATGCCGCCAGTGAACACGATGGCGTCAACCCCACCCAAGACTGCGATGTAGGCGCCGACGTACTTGCGTATCCGATAGCAGAAGATCTCCAGTGCCAACTTATGACGCTCGCTGCCGCGCTGTGCCTCGGCCTCTATTTCGCGCATGTCGTTGGTGGTCTCGGTGAGGCCGAGCATGCCGCTGCTCTTGTTCATTAAGTTGTCGATCTGCCGGGTATCCAGCTTTTCGCGTTCCATAATGTAGGAGACAAGAGCTGGGTCGATGTCCCCACAGCGGGTGCCCATCACTAAGCCTTCCAGCGGCGTGAACCCCATGCTCGTGTCCACCGACTTCCCATGGAGGATGGCGGTGATGCTGCTGCCGTTGCCGAGGTGGCAGGTGATGATTTTCAGCTTCTCGATGGGCTTGCCCAGCACCTGTGCGGCCTGTTGCGCCACGTACATGTGGGAGGTACCGTGGAAGCCGTAGCGCCGAATCCCAAGCTTCTTGTAAAGGGCGTAAGGGAGGCCGTACATGTAGGCCACTTGCGGGATGGTGTGGTGGAAGGCCGTGTCAAAGACGCCCACTTGCGGTACGCCCTTGAGGAGCTGTTCACAGGCTTCAACACCTTTGAGGTTGTGGGGATTGTGCAGGGGCGCAAACTGGATGCAGCGACGCACCCCGGCTTTCACCTCCTCGGTGATCAATACCGATCCGGTGAACTCCTCCCCACCATGCACCAGGCGATGGCCAATGCCAGCGATTTCCGACTTGTCTTTGATTAGGCCATGTTGGGGATGCATCAGGGTGGAGAGCACCATGGCAATGGCTGCATCGTGGTTCAGGATTTCGCGCGTTTCGACGATCTTGTGGCGACCCTTTGGCTGATAGGTGATGCTGGCCTCGCTGGAGCCGATGCGCTCCACGATCCCTTTGGCCAGCACGTCTTCGTCAACCATGTTGAACAGCTGAAATTTGACCGATGAGCTTCCGCTATTTAGCACCAGCACTTTCATCGACCTTCTCCTCGCCTCAGCGGACTATTCCTGGTTTCTCCCTTCTCACATGGGTCATGCCCTCGCCGGGTAAAGTTATACAGATATGCGAAACAAACAAGGGGAAAAAATGAAGCACGTTCACTAAAGGCCTCGGCTTCCGCAAAAGGGGATACCTGCGGTAGCTAAGACGTGGTTGTTGCGAAGAAGGGTAGGCGCAGGACAGCGCGCAACAGATTTATTCGCTTGACTTTTAAATATTTTTTTATTAATTAGCAGCAGAGACCACTGGCGGACAGTTCGGACGACGCGGTTAAGGAGCCATGGCACGCATCCAGATTCTTCTGGCCGACAGGGACCAATCCTATCTCGAGGACGCACAGCGCGTTCTCCGGCTGTATGACGAGAACTACGTGCTGCACGGCGTTACCTCGCCGGCGGAGCTCATCGACAAGCTCACTGCTGACGGCGTAGACCTGCTGTTGCTGGACTCCCATCTGGGCGATGGCGACTACCTTTCCGTGCTCGACCAGGTGGTGGGCCTCCGCCCTGACTTGCCGGTGGTGGTGCTTGTGGATGAAGGGCGCGATGACCTGGCCATTGCGGCTCTTCGGCGCGGTGCTTATGACTATGTCATGAAGACGAAAGGGTATCTGACGACCCTGCCTTTCACTGTGCGCAAGGCGGTGGGGCACAGAGCCTTGAGGAGGAAGGTGAAGCCTGTAGTGGAAAGGCCGCCGGCAGCGCCTGAGCGTCCGGTGCAAGCGCCCAGGGAGCCGCTCTTTGTGCCGCGACGTCCCGCCCCGGAGCCTGTTGTGGCCAGTGCCACGGCAGCTGCCGCAGCGGTTCCGCTTCGTGAGGAGCCGTTGTTCGCAAGTGCGCCGGAGGAACCCCAGCCGCCCGTGACGCCTCGGGAGGCTGCCCGGCCGCCCGCCTTCTCCTTTGCAGCGCCGGCAGATGAGCTGTTCGCCAAAGAGCCCGAGTCGCCACCGAAGGCAGAACCGCCCAGGACGGCACCACGACCCGAGCCGTCGCCGGCGGCTGCCCAGCCGGAGAGTCGCCCGGCGCAAGAGGCACCCGAACAACCGACTGCGTCGTGCGTGGTCGATCAGAAGTTGCGCATTCTTTCCGCCAACAAGAATATGGAAAGGCTGACCGACTACAGCGACGAAGAGCTTCTGGAACTCACGCTCGCCGACCTCTTCGGCGAAGGCGACCAAGACCACGTCTATCGTTGGTTTGAAGCTCTTGGCAGTGGTCAGGCGGCACCCCTTCCTTGCACCCTTATTGGCAAGAAGGGCAAGCGCGTCCAGGTGGAGCTTGCTGCCACACCGTTCCGCGAGGGCGACGGCGAGATTGCCGGGTATAGAGTCCGTATTCGCGAAGTGGTGCCTCCCGCACCCAAGGTGGAGGTGGTCCACGCGGTCGACCAGCTCAAGATGGTCGACGAGCTGGCTGCCCTCATCTCTGCCTGCTACGGGAGACCCTTGTCTGTGCTCCTGGACCTTTTGGCCAAGGTGGTCTGCCAGGTGTTCCGCTTCAAGCGGTGCACGGTAGCCTTGCTGGATCGGCGGCGCAAGGTGTTTGTCAAGCAAGCCATGGTTGGCTACCGCAGCACCGGCGACCAACCCAGGACGCTGGAAGTGCCCGCCGAGGTCATAGACCGGGTCTTTGCTCGCAAGTACCGCGTCAAGGTACTCTACTACAACCGGGAACTCCGGGACGCCCGCACCGCTGTGGGTGCTTTGACCGGAGACCGCCGCACCCAAGACCGGCGGCCGGTGGGCGAGTGGCACCGCCGCGACCTGGTCCTGATCAACCTCCTGGACGCGGAGGGGCGAACGTTCGGCTACATCTCCTTGGATGACCCCTTGGAGGGATTTGTCCCGAACAGGGACACCTTCCACAACCTGGAAATCTTCGGCAGGTTAGCCGCCCTGATCATTGAGAACTACTGGCACTTCTCAACCTTAGAGCGGCGTACGCGGCGCCTCAAGCAGATTCTGGCAACCAGCAACATTTTCAAGCTCTACCTTAGCCTTTCTGAGCTGCTCAAGGAAGTGGTCTGGTCCATCAAGTTCTCGCTGGACTTCAACCTGGTGGTGCTGGCGCTGGTGAGCAAGCGCACCCAGTTGCTGGAGGTCAAGGCTGTCGCTTGCGAGGACAAGATCAAGCAACTACAGATCGGGGAGCTGGCCTTCGAGCTGGAGGAGATTGCCGGGTTGCTGCAGGACCGCTATCGACGCAACCGCTCCTACTTTGTGGACCGCGAAGAGCCGGTGCTGGCGCCCCTCAAGGCCATCTATCGACCTGCGGTGAGCAATGGCGATGAGGGCATGTGGCCGACGTGGGGCCTGGTCCTGGTGCCACTGGTGTCGCGCTCTGAGAAGATTATCGGCTTCCTGGTGGTCGACGACCCAGTCGACGGGCGCGTGCCCAACATGGAGACCATTCGCACCTTGGAGATGCTTGCCAACCAGGTGGCCATCGCTATCGACAACCGGGTCATGTACGTCGAACTCAAGCGACAGCTCTTGGAGGCCACCGGCGAGGTCAAAGAGGAACGAGCTGCTGCAACCGAGGCGGAGGCGGGAGGATTGCGCAAACTGATGGACCGTCTCTTTCACTGACCGGCACCAGTAGCCAGCTGGACAGTGGAACCGTGGTTGGCGTCCGCCAGTAGAAGGGGTGCCGGTCACGGGTTTTCTTTCCCCTGCCCGGTGAGTGTGACTGAGAGCTCGTTCCGGAACGGCTCAATTGCAGCACTGTTGGATTGGGCCAAATCCACGCATCAGAAGGGGGAGGTGCTCAGTGCCAAGCCCCCGCACGAGGTGAACATGGTGAGCCAAGCCATGAATCGACGGTCGTTCTGTAAACACTGTGCTATGACGATGGCGGCGCCTTTTGTTGTTCCGCTGCTCGGGAGATCTGCCGACTCTCGCTCCCCTGCCAGGACCGTTGAGGCTCGTTATTACGAACGACTCCCTAACAAGAAGGTGCGTTGCAACCTCTGCCCGCGGCGATGCGTGGTGGAGCCTGCAAAGCGGGGCTTCTGTGAAGTGCGCGAAAACCGAGGCGGCACTTACTACACCCTCGTCCATTCCCGCCCGTGTACCGCCAACGTCGATCCCATAGAGAAGAAGCCTTTCTTCCACTTCCTTCCGGGAACGAGTGCTTTTTCCTTGGCGACAGTCGGCTGCAACGTGGATTGCATGTTCTGCCAGAACTGGCAGATCTCCCAAATCCGGCCGGAGGAGGCACCCAGTTACGACATGCCGCCTGAGGAGGTAGTGCGCCTTGCCCAGCGGTATGACTG
>JACIZP010000292.1 GCA_014359355.1 Calditrichota bacterium
AGCAGCCGGAACTATTCGTGGTCTTTGATATTGTGAAGGCACGTGTCCCAGCTTTCTTCACTGCGGCCAACCTCTGGCACACGCGCAGGATCCTGGCACAAGGGGAGCACTGGTACGACACCGTGTACGACTCGCTCCAAACTATGGCATTTCCCATGGACACGCGCCTGCTTATTCTGTTCCCGGAGACTCACTACAAGCTGGAAGGGGTAGAGCGGGAGCGGCGCTACTACCAGGACGAGTTGGTGATTCACCAGACCACCGGCCAGCACTTCGAGCTGGGGCAGACGATCGCCTTCGTCACCGTACTGGTTCCGCACCGCGCTGACGTCCGCCCTGAGCAGCTGGTGGGGAAAGTGCGCTACGTCGAACCCGAGCCGGAGGGCAAGGGCTTGATGGTGGAGATCGCCGACGGGGATCGTACGATCGTCGTGGGCGCCAAACGCGATCTGCGCATGGACATGGTGCGCGATTGGCGCCGTCCCAAGTACACCTACGAAGCCGGCAAGATCCGCTATGGCGACTTTGAAACCAACGCCGACTTTCTCTTCTTCGTCCGCAGCGGGGACGTGCTTTCGTATACAGCAGTCAACATCAGCGGAGCGCGGTACGGCGACCAGGTGCTTTACGAGCCGAAGCCGGCCCTTTTCGGCTTAGCTTTTGATGGCAGCCCGGACATGCCTGGCGTGGGAAAGATCCGCTATTGGCGCGATGAGGTGCGGCTCAAGACGCGAGGCAAGTGACAACGAAACCGCAGCGAGAAGAGCAAGTTCGTGCAACGGAGGATGTGGGTGAAAGGGAAGAAGCGACTGCACTTGGTGTGCAACGCACACATGGACCCTGTGTGGCTATGGGAGTGGGAAGAAGGTGCGGCAGCCGCCATTGCCACATTTCGGACCGCGGCAGACCTGCTCGGCGAGTTTCCCGGCTTTGTCTTCAATCACAATGAGGCGATTCTCTACCGCTGGGTGGAAGAGTACGAGCCGGAGCTTTTTCGGCGCATCCAAGAGCTGGTGCGGGCGGGCAAGTGGCACATCATGGGCGGTTGGTTCCTGCAACCGGACTGCAATATGCCCAATGGCGAATCATTGGTCCGACAGATTCTGGTGGGCAGGAACTATTTCCGGGAAAAGTTCGGCGTTGAGCCCACCACTGCCATCAATTTCGATCCTTTTGGGCACAGCAGGGGTTTGGCACAGATTCTGGTAAAAGCAGGCTACGATTCCTACCTGTTCTGTCGCCCGGACTCCACGTTCTGTACCCTGCCAGCAGAAAACTTCTGGTGGCAAGGGTACGACGGGTCGAGGGTCTTGGCCAGCCGAGTGGAGAGTTTCTACAACAGTCCCTTGGGTGGGGCGCGTCGCAAAGTGGAGACCTGGATGGCCGAGCACCCCGCGGAAGAGGTGGGCATTGTCCTTTGGGGCGTTGGCAACCATGGAGGAGGGCCTTCAAGGATAGACCTCGAGCAGCTCGGCGCGCTCATCCAGGAGGTACAGGAAACGGAAATTCGGCACTCGACCCCTGAGTCCTACTTCCGGGAGCTGCGGGAGCGCGCAGAGGGATTCCCGGTGCATCGCCGCGACATCAACCCGTGGGGCGTAGGATGCTACACTTCGATGGCCAGGATCAAGCAACGCCACCGCCGGCTCGAGAACGAGCTCTTCATGGTCGAGAAAATGGCGGCAACAGCGACAGCCCAAGATCTTCTGCCGTACCCGGAGCAGGAACTGCGCGACGCGCTTCTTGACCTCTTGACCAGCGAGTTCCACGACATCTTGCCGGGGAGTTCCATCCAGCCAGTGGAGGAGGCGTCGCTGCGCCTCATCGACCATGGCTTGGAGATCCTCTCCCGAGTCAAGGCGCGCGTCTTTTTCGCGCTGGCCAAGGGCCAGCCCAAGGCCGAAGAGGGCGAGATTCCAGTGTTGGTCTACAACCCGCACCCGTTTCCTGTGCGTGACACGGTGGAGTGCGAATTCCAGTTGGCCGACATAAACTGGGATCAGACCCTATTCACCGAGATCGAGGTGCTGCATCAAGGAAAGCCTCTGGCTGCCCAAGTGGAAAAGGAGCTGAGCAACCTGAGCATTGACTGGCGGAAGAGGGTGGTGTTCACCGCAGAGCTGGCGCCGAGCCAAATGAATCGCTTTGATTGCCGCCCTAAGCTGGTCCCTGCCAAGACCCGAGAGCGCTTGCGTGAGCGCGACGGTAAGCTCATGTTTGCGACGCCCGACATGGAGCTCACCATCAGTACGCGCACCGGCCTCATTGATCGATGGCGCGTCGGAGAGGTGGACTACCTGCAGAAGGGCGCATTCCGTGCCCTGGTCATCGACGACAACGAGGACCCTTGGGGCATGCGTGTGCGTCGCTTCCGCGACGTGGTGGGCAGGTTTGCCTTGATGAACGGCGCGCAGTCAGCGCAGTTCGCGGGCGTCAGGCAGAAGACGCTGAAGCCTGTTCGTGTTATTGAAGACGGACCTGTCCGCACGGTGGTCGAGGCGTGTTTTGCCTATGGGAGCTCGGCAATATGCCAACGTTACAAATTGCCCAAGCACGGTACCGAAGTCGAGGTCGAACTCCGCGTCTACTGGGGGGAAAAGAACCGGATGCTCAAGCTTTCCATTCCCACGCCATTTACGCAAGGACGTCTCATGGGCCAGGTGGTCTATGGCGTGGACGAGCTTCCCGCAAACGGCGACGAAGTGGTGGCGCAGAAGTGGCTGGCAGTCGTTGATGAGCAGAACCGCCATGCGCTCACGTGCGTGAACGATGGCACCTATGGAGCGGACTACTGTCGCGGAGAGCTTCGGCTGTCATTGCTCCGTGCACCGGCCTACTCAGGCCATCCCATTGAGGAGAGGCCAATAGTGCCTCAAGACCGTTTTACGCCGCGGATTGACCAAGGCGAGCGGCTGTTCCGCTTTTGGCTCAATGCCGGCCTTGCGGGCCAACGGTTGCAGGCTATCGACCGGGAGGCGCTGGTCAAGAATGAGCGCCCGTACGCCCTCTCGTTCTTCCCGCCTGGGGAGGGTAAATTGCCAAGTCCGGGACTAAGGGTCGACGACCCGGCGGTACTGGTGACCGCGCTCAAGAAACCCGAGCAGGGCGAGGGGCTGGTCATCAGGCTCTTCGAACCCACAGGTCAGCGCCGGACAGCGCGTCTTGAGCTGCCCTGGGTGCCGCTGGCCACGAAGGTTGAGTTGCAGCCTTTCGAAGTGAAGACGCTTCGTTTCTACCCCGAGGGGCGGCGGCTGGTGGAAGTCGACCTGCTGGAACGGGAAATTGCCTGACCATGACGTCCAAGGAGCGTGTCTTAGCCACGTTGGCCGGGGAAGAACCCGACCGGGTCCCCATAGGCGAGTTTGCCATCGACTTTGACACGGTGGAGAAACTCCTTGGGCACGAAACCTATCTCCGGGCAAAGGCCAAATCCCAAATCGCCTTTTGGGAAGGGCGGCACGACGAGGTGGCCGAAAGCTACCTGCGGGACCACATCGAGCTGCATCGCAAGCTGGACCTGGACATTGTCACTTTCCCCATGGCGACGTGGGAGATTCCCCCGGAGACAGACGAGCCTCCGCCGCGACGAGTGGACGAGGTCACCTGGGAGGACCGCCACGGGCGCATCTATCGGTACTCTCCTATCACCGCGGACATCACGTGCATAAAGGACCCGGTCTTGGAAAGGACCGCGTTCCGGCCAGAGATGTTCGCGGCTCCGCTTGCGGTCCCAACGCGCGACGAGCGCTCCTGGCGCATCTTGGATGGGGTAATCCAGCAGTTCAAAGACGAGAAGTTCATCTGCGGGCCCTCAGGAGGGGAGATAGGCATCGTCTTTCTCGGGGGATTGGAGCGCGGCTGCATGGAGCTGGCAGACAATGTGGAGGCAGTCAAAGCTGCAACGCAGCAACTGTTCGAGCAGCAGATGGCTGCCGATCGCGTGTTGGTGCACCCGGACAGCGACGCCGTGCTCTGGGCTGCTGACTTTGCACACAAAGGAGGGCCGTTCATCAGCCCGCACCTTTTCCGCGAGCTGTTCCTGGAACCGAACAGGCTCAGAGTTCGGCAGATCCACGAGGTGTTCGGAAAAAAGGTGATAAAGCACTGCTGTGGCAACGTCCATGCGCTCCTGGATGGATTCGTGGAAATCGGCTACGACGCGTACCAGTCGATACAGCCCACTGCTGGCATGGATATTTGTGACCTGAAAAAGAGCGTGGGCAAGGTGTTGACCCTCTGGGGCGGCGTGGCCGTGGAGCACTTGGTAAGTGGTACCCCCGAGGACGTGCGCAGAGACGTGCAGCGCGCCATGGCCTGCGCCAAAGAAGGCGGGCGATTTATCCTCGGCAGCAGCCATTCCATCGCCGTCGGCTCCCGTTACGACAACTTCCTGGCCATGCTGGACGAATACCACAAGCTCTGCGCCTATTGAGCTCATTGGAGGAGCGAATCTGTGGAAGAGAACGTGAACATCGTTGTCGTTGCGTTAGGTGGCTATGGACTGGTGTATCTCGAAGGGCTTCTGGACCGCAAGATTGATACAAATGTGACCATAGTCGGTGGCGTTGATCCAGAGCCCGAGCGGTGCACGCGCCTGGCCGAACTCCAGGCCATTGGCGTGCCCATCTTCCGCAGCCTGGAAGAATTCTACGCTTCCCACAAAGCCGACCTTGCCATCATTTCGTCCCCTATTCAGCTCCACTGCCCGCAGACGTGCCTGTGTCTGGCGCAGGGGAGCCACGTTCTCTGCGAGAAACCTCTGGGCGCCACCGTCCAAGAAGGGTGGGAGATGATGCGCGCGCGAGATGCTGCGCGGAGGTTCGTCTCCATTGGTTATCAGTGGTCGTTCACCAGGACCATCCAAGAACTGAAGGAAGACGTCCGCAAGGGAGAGTTTGGGGCACCCGTCCGTCTAAAGACCATCGCCCTGTGGCCTCGAGATGAGAGCTACTATCGGCGGAACGACTGGGCCGGAAAACAGCGGGACAGCCAGGGGCGTTGGGTCTTGGACAGCCCTGCGAACAACGCGCTGGCGCACTACCTGCACAACATGCTTTATCTGCTGGGCGAACGGAAGGACGCCAGTGCTACCCCGGCGCGTGTGGTTGCCGAGCTGTACCGCGCTAACGACATCGAGAACTTTGACACCTTTGCCACCCGGATTCGCACCGATAGGGGCGTGGAGATCCTTTTCTACGGATCGCACGCCGTGGAAGAGGAAGTGGGGCCGCTCATCTTGTACGAATTTGAGCACGCGACGGTCACCTACGCCGGTTGGCATTCAGAGTTTGTGGCCCGCTGGCACGACGGCAGGCAAAAAAGCTACGGCGCCCCGGACGCGCACTACCTGGACAAGATGTGGCAAGCCATCTCGTCGGTACGTACAGGCGAGAAGCCGGCGTGCGGGATCGAAGCCGCTATGGCACATACTGTCTGCATCAATGGCATGCACGAATCAGTGCCCGAAGTTACGCCGTTCCCCCGAGGGATGGTGCTTGTGAAAGGAGAGCCGGGAAAGCGCCTCACCTACGTTCCGGCGGTAAACCAGGGACTGCTGCAGGCCTATGAGCGCAATGCTCTCCCCAGCGAAGTGGGCGTGCCGTGGGCTGTATGCGGCAAGGAGATAGAGCTCATCGGCTACAGGTCATTTCCCCGTGCTCACCAGGAGGCAGGGGCGTCGGCGTGAGTTCCCCGCACACGACATATGTTACGACCGGACGTCCGGAGTTCGACGAGCTCTATCCGCGCGTGCGAGCTTTCCTCGAGCAGGATACCCTGGACCTGGTCATCGACGCCAAACCTATCCGCGGCTATCGTTCACCGGATGGCAAGTCCATCTGGATCCGCGACCACAGCGAGATGATGCGCGGCTTCAAGTACTTCGAGCGCGACTTGATCTCGGCAGTGGAGCACTTTGCGGAGACACAGGCGGAGAACGGCCGCATATTCGACTTTTTCACCACGGTGCCGGAGAAGCTGCCCTCTGAACGTGAGAACTGGGCCAAATATGTCCGCGTGCCAGTGGAAGCCGATGTTGAGTACCGCTTTGTGAAGGCCGCCTTCCTCGCGTGGCAGGCCACTGGCGACGACGCCTGGATAAGCCGCATGTTGCCCAAAATGGAAAAGGCCCTCAACTACATCCTGACCAACCCCTGGCGCTGGGACCAGGAACACCAATTGGTGAAGCGGGCCTACACGGTCGATACGTGGGATTTTGCCTACACAGGCGGCAAGCATGATTGGCTGCAGTTCCAGATTACCGACGACACGTACTGGGGGATCATGCATGGCGACAACAGCGGCTACTACCAGGCCTTCCAGATCATGGCGTTGCTCTACGACTACTTTGGACAGCGCAAACGTACCGCTTACTGGCGCCGGCGGGCCGAGGAGATCCGGCGGCGCATGAATGAAATCTGCTGGAACGGCAGGTTCTACACGCATTTCGTGAAACTTACGCCGGTGGAAATCGAGGGGGTGGATGAGGCAGAGCAGCTCAGCCTGAGCAACCCCATGGACATCAACCGCGGTGTGTGCACGCAGGAAATGGCAGCCGCCATCATCCGCGAGTACCTCCGCCGCAAAGAAGAAGGGCGCGCATTTGCCGAGTGGTTTTCCATCGATCCGCCCTTTCCGGACGGGATTCTTGGGGACGAGAAATTGGTACGCGGTGCCTACGTCAACGGCGGCATCATGCCCCTGGTCGGGGGGGAGCTGGCGAGGGCAGCCTTGGAGCACGGGTTCGAGTGGTACGGCGTGGACATCCTGCGCAGGTACTACCAGCTCATCGCCGGCAGCAAC